>JAURMJ010000136.1 GCA_030830765.1 Quisquiliibacterium sp. | reverse complement strand
GGGCGCAAGCGGGCTGCCGACTTTCGGGCGCATGCTCAGCGGCTTCGGGCCAGGTATTCAGAGCGCCGGCCGGTGCGGGTGTTCATCCAGGCCTGGAGCATGCCGCTGACGACGCTGTCCGATCGGGATACGATCGGCGATGCGATCAGATTGTGTGGCGGCGTGAATCCGTTTGCCGATCTGCCGCTGGCCGCGCCACAGGTCGGGATTGAGGCGGTGCTTTCCAGTCGGCCGGAACTTGTCGTGGCTTTTCAGAGCGATGCGCGCGAGGCTGCCCGTGCGACGGCGGCAGGCGCCGATGCCGCGAACGCAGCCAATGCGCGTGCCAAACCCCGTGCCATCTGGGAGTCGATCGGTCTGCTTGAGCCCCGCGGAAGAACCGGCTTCGCGGTCATCGATCGGGCGATTCAGCGACCTACCGAAAGGCTCTTGCCGGCGATCGAGCAGTTATGCGAGGCAATCGACGCCAGACGTTCAGCTGCCTCCAAGTAAGCGCGTGTCAGCATCCAGGCTTGCCAGTGGTCCGGGCGCCGCGTGATCGACGTCCGAGCGCCACCCGAGCACCGGGCGATGCTGGTTGTGATGGGTTGACCACCCAGTGCGTGCCTGCCGATCTGTCGACAGGCGTCGGCCAGCTCGTCAAACGGTCTGCGGCAGGATTCGCTCGATCGCCATTCCCGTCTGCAGCACATCCCGATCCTGTCCGGCGCAGCCAGCCAGCATCAAGCCGACCGGCGCACTGCCGGGTTGGTGGCAAGGCAGGCTCAGTGCACAGCCATCCAGGAAATTAATCAACGTCGGGTTGCGAAGGATCAGCAGGTTGGTTGTGCCGAACAGTTCATCGCTCTCGCGAAGCGGGGCGATGGCGGGCGCCACGATGGGAAGAGTCGGCATGATCATCAGCTCGCCCTCCAGTCGTTGCTCTACGGCCGCGATCCAGCGCGGACGTTCATCGAGCAACGTCAGATAGTCGGCCGCGCTGAGGACCTCGCCGCGCCGGATCCGGGCTGCAACCCGCGGATCGTAGTCAGGCTGGCGCCGCCCGATCAGGGCCTGGTGCCACCACCAGGCTTCGGCTGCAACGAATCCACCCTGACGGTTGATGCGCCCCAGATCGGCGAACTCCGGCACATCGATGTCGACCAAGGTTGCGCCGGCCGCGGCCAGTCGTTTGCAGGCATCCTCGAAGGCTTCACTGACCTGTCCATCAATGTCGTCCATCACCAGGGTGCGAGGGACGAGCAGGCGTCGGCCTTTGAGATTGGCCGGCTGCAGCGACGGTGTGGGTTCGGCAGCCATGACCGAATCGAGCAGCGCACAGCATTCGACGCTGCGAGCCAGCGGGCCGATTGAATCGAGCGAATGCGAAAGTGGCACGACGCCGCTGATCGGCACCCGACGCGCAGTCGGCTTGAAGCCGGTCAGTCCGCACAGGGCAGATGGAATCCGCACCGAACCGCCGGTGTCGGTGCCAATGGCCGCGGCCGCCATGCCGTCGGTGACCGAAATGGCGGCGCCAGACGAGGAGCCGCCCGGAATCCGGCCGGTAGCTCGGTCCCATGGATTGCGGGGTGTGCCGTAATGCGGGTTCAGGCCGAGCCCCGAGTAAGCGAATTCGGTCATGTTGGTGCGGCCGATGATCACGGCACCAGCCGCGCGTAGCCGCGCAACCACTGCGCAGTCCTCGGCCGCAGCCGGGGCGTCGTCCAAGGCCCGGGAACCGGCAAGCGTCGTCCGCCCGGCTTCATCAAAAAGATCCTTGATTGAAATCGGAATGCCGGCCAGTGCGGGCAGGGGCAGTCCGGCGGCGCGTTGGGCATCGATCGCATCGGCCGTCGCACGGGCCAAGGCGGCGTGCACGGTCATGAAGGTCGCCGACGCCTCGGCGGAGTCCGTGGCCGCTGCAAGCGCCTGTTCAGTCAGTTCGCGGCTGGTCGTTTTACCGCTGGCAAGGTCTGCTTTGATCGCGGCAAGGGTGCTGGGTTTCAGGGCCATCGGGTTTCTCGCAAGTGCAGTTCCAATGCGTGGCGATCTTAGCAGTGCAGCGCGGATCAGGGGGAGTCTGAGCCGGACATCGTTTCAGGAATCATCGTATGCTCGGTCAAGGCTCGCTTGTCGTGGAGCGGGCAGAGTCGAGTGAAGGCATCGTCAGGTCATACGGTGCTCCAAGATCAGCAAGGCGAGGTAAGGCGTGAACGATTCCCGCAGAACGGCAAAGCCCGGCATCGACCCTCAACAGTTGCGCGACGCATTGCGCGATGCAGATCTGCGGGTGCTGCTGATGGTGCTGCACCAGTTGAGCGGCGATGAAAAATGGCTCCGGGAGCCTTTTCTGCCCCGTCGCGACGTTCGGCTGATCGCCGATGAGTCAGCGGGTTTCGATGAGACGACGCAAAGCTTTATCCGGGAGGCTGCATTCGCAATGCTTGCCAGCGGCGCTCCGCAGGCCGTGATCGCGCAGCCCGATGACGCGAAGATGCTGCAGATGATGAGTGCCTGCCTGGGTGAGTCGGTCGATCCGGCCTATGCCCCGCTGATGCGCGAGGATATGGGTGTTGCCGACGGCAACGTGCATTGGCAGGCAGCGCCTGCACCTGAAGCACTTGCAGATTCGCGCGTGGTGATTGTCGGTGCAGGCCTCTCGGGGCTGGGTCTTGCGATGCAGCTGGCGCGCCTGAAGATTCCGTTTCTGATCATCGAGCGCAATGCACAGGCTGGCGGCACCTGGTTCGAGAATCGCTATCCCGGGGCTGGGGTCGATACGCCGAATCTCTTTTATTCCTGGTCGCAGCATCGCAATCCGGACTGGTCGCGCTATTTCTCGCAGCGCGATGAGATTCTCGGTTATCTGCAGCGTACGGCGCATGAATCGGGGCTGCAGCCCCACATCCGTTTTGGGACCGAACTGGATCATGCCCGATGGGACACGGGTCGCGGGATCTGGCAGATCGCGTTGCGTGAGACCGGTGCTCCGAAGGGGCAGATATGCGAAACGCTGCAGGCGAAGTTCCTGGTCAGTGCAATCGGTCACATCAGCGAGCCGAACGACACGCGGATTGACGGCATGGATGAATTTGCCGGGCCGATGTTCCATTCAGCCCGTTGGCCCGACGGGCTTGATCTGACCGGTAAGCGAGTCGCGATTGTCGGGACCGGGGCCACGGCGATGCAACTGGGACCGGCGATCGTGGATCGGGTCGCGCAGCTCACGATCTATCAGCGCACGGCGCAATGGGCACGGCCGACGCCCGAGCTGCATCGCACTGTGTCGGACGGTGCGCGATGGCTGTTCGCTCACGTGCCTCTCTATGCGCAGTGGTATCGCTTCACGCTGTTCTGGCGATACGGCGATGGGTTGCTACGCTTTCTGCGCAAGGATCCGGACTGGCCACATCCTGAGCGCTCGCTGAACCGGGTCAATGACAAGCATCGCGAGCAGATGACCGACCACATTCGGACGGTGCTTGCTTCGCGTCCCGATCTGATCGAAAAATGCGTTCCTGACTACCCGCCCTATGCCAAGCGCATCCTGCTGGACAACCACTGGTTCGAGATGCTGCTCAATGACAAGGTCGAGTTGGTCACCGAGCGGGTCAAACGCTTCACTGCGCAGGGCGCAGTCACGAATCATGACGCCTTGCGCCGGCATGATGTCGTGGTACTGGCCACCGGTTTCTCAATCGCAAGGCTCGCGGCTCGGCTCGATATCCAAGGCCTTGAAGGTGAGACCCTGGCGCAGGTCTGGGCCGATGACAATCCGAGCGCTTATCTGGGCATGACTGTGCCGGGCTTCCCGAACATGTTTCAGCTTTATGGTCCGAACACGAATCTGGGCCATGGTGGCAGTGCGATCTTTCATGCCGAATGCCAGGTGCGCTATGTGACCGATCTCATGGTCCGGATGATCGAGAACGGCATTGATGCAGTTGATGCACGGCGGGAGGTTCACGATGACTGGGTCAGGCGCGTCGATGAAGAACATGCCCAGTTGATCTGGACTCATCTGGGGGCATCGACGTGGTACCGAAACCGTCATGGACGTGTCGTCTCCACCTCGCCGTTTCGGCTGGTCGATTACTGGCGGATGACGCACGAGGCCCGGCTCCAGGATTACCGGGTGCTGGCGCGAGAAAAGACCGCTTAGCGGGTGTCAGTCCGTGATGGCGCTGGATCAGTGACAAACCCGATCTTCGCAAGACCGGCGCGCTGCGCGCTCGACATCACCTCCGCAATCCGCTGGTAACGGGTTTCGCGATCTGCCCGCAGATGCAGTTCCGGTTGCGGTTTCCGGACTGCCGCACCGGCCAGCCGCTCAGCAAGCATCTGATCGTCAGCAATCTTTTCTTCACCCCAATACAGGCCGCCAGCGGCGTCAATCGAGAGCGTGATCGTCTCGGGTTTGGCCGGCGTTGCAGGTGCCTGCGCATTGGGAAGATCCAGTTTGATCGAATGCGTCAGCAGCGGTGCAGTGATGATGAAGATCACCAGCAGCACCAGCATCACGTCGACCAGTGGCGTCGTGTTGATGTCGGCCATGGGCTGGCTTGAGCCACGCTGGTCAAAACCGCCGAACGCCATCTCAGTGCCCCACGTTCTGGGTTGGATTGCCAGGCTCGATCAGGCCGGCGCGCAAGGCATCGGTGCCGCCATCCGGCACGCGGCTGCCCGTGGTGACCAGTGCCAGCAGATCATGGGCGAAGCCATCAAGTTCGGCCAGCGTGATCCGGTTGACCCGCGTGAATGCGTTGTAAGCCAGAACCGCCGGGATGGCGACGGCCAGCCCAGCTGCAGTCATGATCAGTGCCTCACCGACCGGGCCGGCAATCTTGTCGATCAACACCTGTCCACTGCCAGCGATTGTCAGCAGCGCGTGATAAATGCCCCAGACGGTTCCGAACAGCCCAACGAAGGGCGCGGTCGCGCCGACCGAGGCCAGGAAGGTCAGCCCGCTTTCCAGTTCGCTGGAGGCCCGGTTGATCTCCTGGCGCAATGAGCGGGTCACCAGCTCGGTACGGTCCACGGCTGCCGCAAGCGATGCGTTCGGTTGCATGGTTGCGGCCATGCGTGCCCGCTCGGCCAGCGGCACGAAGACCCGCTCACGATCGGCTGCGCTCAGCGTGGCAATTGCCTCGTCGAGAGAGGCAGCCGACCAGAAGCGCTCAAGCGCCGCGCGGGCGCCCTTGCGAAGCCGCCAGGCACTCCAGACCTTGGACAGGATGAAGTACCAGCTGGCCACCGACATGCCGAGCAGCAGGTAAGCGACCGAATGCGTAATCGCGTCTCCGGCCTCCCAGAAGTGCATCAACCCCAGTGTCTGTTCCTGCATTGACTCAGTTCTCCAGCTTGAAAACCCATTTCCAGTCGCGATACCAGGCGGCGACGGGCTGGCCGTCGACTGTCGCAGGTTGGAACTTCCATTTTTTCACAGTATCAATGGTTGTCTGATCGAGCAGTTGCGAGCCGCTTGATTTTTTCAGCTTGATCTCGGTGACATGACCTGTTGCGGTGACCAGGACATCCAGTCGGACCTCGCCCTGTTCGCCCAAGCGTCGTGCCATCGCCGGATAGGCAGGGGGCTCATTGCCGATCCAGTTGGCCTCAAGCCGTGGACCTGTGCGCACCGGTGGGTTGGGCGCGACGGCAGGCGCGACGGGTCTCGCCTGGACCGGCTCAGGGACGCGCGCATCGGTTGCCGGCGGACTGTCGGTCGGGGTCGGCTCTGCAGTGATCGATGCGGGACGTTGTTCCTGCTGGGGCCTGGTATCGACGAGGACTGCGGGTTTCGGCCGATCTGGCGGCTTTGGCCTGGCCACGGACTGTCTGATTTTCTCCGGCGCTGGCTTGGGCTGCACCGCTGGAGAAGGGGGTGGTTGGCTGGGCTTGGGGCGCGAGGGGGGCGGCGGCAGCAGTGCCGGTGTTGGCGCTGGCGCTTCGATCGGCTTTGGAGATTGGGCCGGACTCGGCGCAGGCGCAGCGGAGATTGGAAGCGGTTTCGGCGCCTCGAGCAGCCGGACTGTCAGCGGGCGCGTGACTTCGGGAACCTTGATCGGGTCGGCAATCATCAGCATGGATGCCACGACGGCCACGTGCAACAGCAACGTGCCGCACACGGCGATCCAGGGTCGGGTGTCCATCGCCCGGATTATAGAGACTGCACTCGGTCGGGCCGCGGGAACCGATGATCTCGATCTAGAATTGTTTGAATGAACAACATCACTTTGCCGCGCTGCCTGTCGATGGTGGCAATTTCATTGATGCTGACTGCCTGCAAGGCTGTGCCTGAGGTCAGCGGACAGGCACAGCGGGCTGACCCGCAAGCGCTCGCCAGCACGCTTTTACCTGAGACGGTGACGCAGCCTGTGCCCGACTTCCTGCTGATTGGTGAAGTCCATGATCATCCGCTGCAACATGGGCTGCGTGCGCGCTGGCTTTCGCAACTTGCCGATGGATCGCGTTTCGTGCTGGCCATGGAGCAGTTCGATGTCGATCAGCAGGCTGCATTGGACGCGGCGCGGGCCCGAGGGTTGTCGGCGCGCGGTCTGGCCGAGGCCGCGGGCTTCGCCTTCCATGGCTGGGATTGGGGCCTTTACGAGCCGTATCTTCAGATTGCGATCCAGCACGGGCTGCCGCTGCGCGCAGCGAATCTGTCGAGTGCCCAGACCCGGGCCATCGCCCGGGGGCAAAAGACCGTGCCCGCCGGCGTCCGACCCGCTGACTGGAGCGCCCAGGATGACGCGCTGCAGGCCATCGAGATTGATCGCGGGCATTGCGGCCTGTTGCCTGCACCGGCAATTCAGGCCATGGCGCGGGCGCAGATCGCACGTGACGCAACGATTGCTGATGCAATGGTGAGGGCTCGCCAATCGAGCGGACTGCCGGTTGTGCTGCTGGCCGGCAACGGACATGTGCGGCTTGATCTGGGCGTGCCAAGACATCTGCGCGCACGCATGCCCAATGCGCGGATTTTCAGTATCGGGCTGCTTGAGGAGTCGGACGCCGTGCACGCTGGTCGGCGACCTCAGGACACGGGTAAGCAAAAGCTCCGTCAGCAATCACCACGATTTGATTGGCTGGTGATGACGCCCCCTCATCCGCGTCCCGACCCGTGCGAGGCCTTCAAGGCCCACATGAGGAAAAAACCGTCTTAAGACAGGAAGAGTGCCCGTTCGCGGTCAGCCGTCGGACGGCAGCGGACTCAGGACAGCCCGAGCACTGCCTGCATATCAAACAGCCCGCTGGTCCGATCCGAAAGGAAGCGGCAGGCCCGCAGGCTGCCGTGCGCATAGGTCAGCCGGCTGGCCGCCTTGTGCGTGATTTCGATACGCTCGCCGATCCCTGCGAACAGCACTGTGTGGTCGCCGACAATATCGCCGCCCCGGATCGTTGCAAAGCCAATCGTCGAAGGATCGCGTTCGCCGGTCACACCCTCGCGCCCGTAGACGGCGACCTTCGACAGATCACGGCCGAGGGCTTGTGCCACGACTTCACCCATCTTCAGCGCGGTGCCGGATGGCGCATCGACCTTGTGTCGGTGATGGGCCTCAATGATCTCGATGTCATAGCCTTCTGACAGGATGCGCGCGGCGACCTCGAGCAGCTTGAGCGTCACGTTCACGCCAACGCTCATGTTTGGCGCGAAGACGATTGCAGTCTTTGCCGAAGCCTCGCTGATCATCTGCTTGTCGGCCTCGCTGAGTCCGGTCGTGCCGATGATCATCTTGACACCCAGCCTCGAACAGACCGCGGCGTGTGCCAGTGTGCCCTCGGGTCGGGTGAAGTCGATCAGGAACTGTGCATTGCGCAATCCCTCTTCGATCGAATCGGTGATCATGATGCCGGTCTGGCGTCCGAGAAACTCCGCGGCATCACGTCCGATCGCAGGGCTGCCGGCAACATCCAGTGCGCCAACCAGTTCCGCATCCTGCGCCCCAAGCACCGTCTCGACCAGCATCCGGCCCATGCGCCCTGAAGCGCCGGCTACCGCGATCCGCATCGTCATTTGCCTGCTCCCTTGCTGTTCGTTGTTGATCCACGAAGGCCCGGCAGAATTTCATCCGCAGAGTCATCACGGGCCGGCAGTTCATCGGCTTCGATCCGGTCCACTCGATTGTTCTTGAAATAAATCGTCACGTTGCGCTGCTGTCGCTTGCCGCTGGCGTGCAGGTAGGAAAACACGTAATCCCAGCGATCCTGGCGGAACATCTGGTTGAGTAGCGGTGCGCCGAGGGCCGCCCGGACCTGCTCGCGACTCATGCCTGGCTTGATCTGGTCAAGCATCTGCTGCGTCAGGTAATTACCCTGCGGGATGTCGAATCGGTAGGGTTCATACCAGGCACTGCGATTCTGCTGCTGTGTGCCGCATCCTGTTGAGGTCGCAAGCACGGCTGCTATCAGGAGCAGACCGGCCACAGACTTGATTGGGGTAAGGCTCATCGCTCGTCCCGGCTGTCGGGCCATCGGGCCCGTAGGTTGCGATCACCGACGTTGGCGACCGGGTCATTGCAAAGCCGATATGATAACGATTCTCCTTTCGATCGAGCGGCAGCCCATGTCCATCACGCACGAACTGAAGAACATCGGCCTGAAGGCAACCCTCCCGCGGCTGAAAATCATGGAGATTTTCCAGGCTGGCCGGCATCGCCACATGAGTGCCGAGGACGTCTATCGCGAACTGCTCAACGAGAACCAGGATATCGGTCTGGCAACTGTCTACCGTGTCTTGACGCAGTTCGAACAGGCGGGTTTGCTCAAACGCAGTAATTTCGAGTCAGGCAAGGCGGTCTTCGAGCTCAATGAGGGTTCCCATCACGATCACCTGGTCTGCCTGCAATGCGGCAAGGTTGAGGAGTTCTTTGACGCTGAAATCGAGAAGCGACAGCATCGGATCGCCCAGGACCGCGGGTTCGAGCTGCAAGACCATGCGCTGGCCTTGTACGGCAACTGCACGAAAAAGGATTGCGAACACCGCAATCGTTGAGCGATTTGCTCAATCCTTACCCAGCAGCTCGCGCGCATGTTTGCGCGTTGTCGCGGTGATTTCAACGCCTCCGAGCATGCGGGCGATTTCTTCAACGCGTTGAGTCCGATCAAGCGTTTCAACCTGGCTGCTTGTGCGTCCGTCCAGCTCGCGCTTGCTGACAGCCAGTTGCCGATGCGCCCGCGCGGCCACCTGGGGCAGGTGGGTGACGCAAAGGACCTGGCGGCTTTCGCCGAGCCGGCGCATCAGGGAGCCGACGACGTCGGCGACCGCGCCACCGATACCGGCATCGGCTTCGTCAAAGATCAACGTGGGGACCGGATTGGCCTGAGCGGCCAGCACGGCGATCGCCAGTCCGATCCGGGAGAGTTCGCCTCCTGACGCCACCTTGGCCAGTGCGCGAGGCGTTGCGCCGGTATGGGCTGCAACACGAAACTCGATGCGATCCGTGCCGCTGGCAGACGGCTCGGCCGTCTCTAGCGCAATCTGCAGCCTGCCACCGGCCATGCCCAGTTCAGCAATCAGCGCGCTGACCCCATCCTGCATCGTCTCGGCTGCCTGTCGACGCTGATGGCTCAGTGCGATGGCCTGTTTTCGATACGTAGCTTCCAGGACCTTGAGGCGCGCGCGCATGGCCTCGGGATCGCTGGATGCTTCCAGCTGAGCAAGCCGTTCTTTGATGCGCGCCAGTTCGGCTGGAATCTCAGGCGGATCTAGACGCATCTTTCTGGCCAGCGAGAAAACCGTCGAAATCCGCTGCTCGGTGTGTGCCAGACGCTCAGGATCCAGATCGATGCGCGAGGCATAGGACGACAGCTGAGAGGCGGCCTCGTCAAGCTGAATCACTGCCGAGTCAATCAGTTCGAAGGAGTCGCGCAGGCTTGCATCGATCTGAACGAGCGGGCGCAATCGTCCGAGCAGATGGTGCAGTTGCGAATTGATCGCGCCATCATTGTCCGACAGTGCTTGCGCAGCGCCCGAAGCCGCTTCGATCAGTGAAGCTGCATGAGCGAGGCGTTTTTGCTCGGTCTCCAACTGCTCCCACTCTCCGTCCGACAGCCCCAGCTGACTCAGTTCGTCTGCCTGCCATTGCAGCCGATCGCGCTCGAGTCCGAGCTCGCGGGCGTGATGCTCGGATTCCGCAAGTTCTCGGGCAACAGTACGCCAGTCGGACCAGCTGTTCGCCAGATCCCGGACCTGGGCGTCAACTCCGGCAAAGCCGTCCAGCAGGAGTCGTTGTCCGTCCGGACGCAGCAGCGATTGGGCCGCATGCTGACCGTGGATGTCGATCAGCATCTCGCCGAGTTCACGCAGGAGTGCTGCAGTTGCTGGTTGACCATTGATCAGGGCGCGTGAGCGACCCTCGGAATCGATGACCCGTCGCAGCTGCACAATGCCCGGATCGCCAGTCAGTTCGTGTGTGGCAAGCCAGGTGTCAATGCCGGCATCCGCGCGGAACTCGGCACAGACATCAGCCCGACTGCAACCCTCGCGCACAAAGCCGGCATCGGCTCGCGCTCCGGTGGCCAGCGCGAGCGCGTCCAGCAGAATCGATTTACCCGCGCCAGTCTCTCCGGTCAGTGTCGTGAAACCTGATCCGAACTCGATGTCGAGCGCATCAACGATTACGAAATCGCGCAGGTGCAACGCGAGCAGCATCGCCAGTTCTTCAGTGGTTGGACAGGATCGGCAGTTCGTGCCAATTGAGCTTGGTTCGCAGCGTCGCGAAATAGCTGTACCCGGCCGGATGCAGGAAACGGGCCTTGTAGGGGGCGCGTGCGATCAGGATGTCATCGCCGATCTGAAGATCGGAGAAGACCTGCATATCGCCTGCGACCCGAGGCTCACGCCCATCGACAACCCGGATCGAGATACGGGCATCGTCCGGGAGTGCAATCGGACGGTTGGACAGTGCCTGCGGTGCGACGGGAACCATCACCAGGCCAGCCAGACGAGGATGCAGGATCGGTCCATTGGCCGACAGTGCATAGGCGGTTGACCCGGTGGGCGTGGCCACGATCAGACCATCAGCACGCTGGTTGTACATGTAGATGTCATCGACATGAACCTGCAGCTCAATCATGCCGGCGCGCGACGAACGGCTGACGACAACATCGTTCATCGCCAGGTGGTTCCAGACCTCTTCATTTCCCCGCATCACGCGCGCGGTCAGCAGCGAGCGGTCTTCGGCGGTGTAGCCGCCATCCAGGATCTGGCCAAGCGCACCTTGCCAGCGCGTGAGCGGAATATCGGTCACAAAGCCAAGGCGGCCATGGTTGATGCCGACCAGCGGGATTTCATAGGCGGCCAGGCTGCGGGCCAGGCCGAGCATCGTGCCGTCCCCGCCCAGCGCAATGGCCAGATCGGCGCGTTCACCGATTTCAGCGATCGTGGCGCGGGTAAAACCATCGGCGCCAACCGCATCGGCTGTCTCTGATTCCACAAGGACTTCGATGCCTCGGGCGTCGAGAAATGCAACGATCGCCAGCAGTGTCTCGCGGACACCCTCGGTCTGATAACGCCCTACCAGGGCCACACAGGCGAATGACGGTTTCATCGCGACGATTACACCACACAATGGGCGCGTTGAATGAGCAGTCCGAATGCCTAGGCCTTGCCTTTGGTCAAGGTGTTCACCGCGAATTGCGGGTACAGGGTCGCCACCACTTCACCGTTCGAGGCCCAGGCGCGGCAACCGTCCAGGAAATAAGGGCGCCGGGTTACCTGTGCGACTTCATTGCCAAAGCCCTCGTCGTCATTTTCGCGCCAGCCAACCATGCTCTGAAACGCGACGGTTGCCATCACGAAAAGCAGTTCACGAACATGCGTGCAGCCTTGTGTGCCGCCAGCTGCTTCATTGACGGCAGCCCGCCAGCCGCTGCCGACCTTGCGACCGACCAGCCCTTGAAACGAGGGCGCCGCGCCTGCACAAGCTGCGTAGGGGGTCGAGTCCATCGCGACTTCGACGGCCTGCACGACCATGGCTGAATCCAGGGTCAGCCGCACCGCCATGTCGTGCACATGCGAGCCGACAGGGCGATGGCCGCGGATCGGCTCATCGTAGGGATAGGTCTTTGTGTCAATAATGCTCGCTTCTATGTCCCAGAGACCGTCGTCACGCTTGTATCCTTCGCAGCGGATCTGGCGGGTGTGCATATGGCGTCGTGGGGCTGGTGGGGGCAGGCTCATCAGGGCTCCGAAATGAACGGACTCTCAGAACATTAAAAGTTCACTACAATCATCGCATGCTGGATAGACGCGCCCAAACTCTGCTCAAAACCCTGGTGGAACGGTATATCGCCGAGGGGTCTCCTATCGGCTCGCGCACGCTTTCCAAACACTCTGGCCTTGATCTGTCGCCGGCCACGATCCGCAACGTGATGTCCGACCTCGAGGAGCTTGGCCTGATCGCCAGCCCGCATACCTCGGCCGGCCGTATCCCGACGCCCAGGGGTTATCGATTGTTCGTCGATACGCTGCTGACTGTCGAACCGCTG
>JAURMJ010000135.1 GCA_030830765.1 Quisquiliibacterium sp. | reverse complement strand
TGCTGTTATTCAAAAAAGCAACAAGGTTTTGAAGAGGATCGAATATTTGTTGTTTTCCCTCTTGGCGTTTCCACGAAAGCGCGTCATTCTTAGCGGTAGAGGAGCCGTCACCATCCTGTGACCAGGCTTTCGAAAGTTTTTAATTCAAGAACGCAATATCCTTGATGGAGGTTTGAGCATGGCAACTGCCAAGGCTGGCGCCAAGAAGGCCGCCGCAAAGAAACCCGCAGCCAAAGCGGCAGCAAAACCCGCAGCAAAGCCCGCTGCCAAGAAGCCGGCCGCGAAGAAACCCGCTGCCAAGAAGCCCCGGACGCCGAACCCGGCTTTCATGAAGGCACTGACCCCAAGCCCGGCACTTGCTGCGGTCGTCGGCAGCAAGCCGCTGCCGCGTACCGAAGTGGTCAAGAAGATGTGGGAATACATCAAGAAGAACAAGCTGCAGGATGCAGTCAACAAGCGCGAGATCAATGCGGATGCGAAGCTCAAGGAAGTCTTTGGCAAGTCCAAGACCGACATGTTCGAAATGCAGAAGCTGCTCGCTAAGCATCTGAGCTGATCCGGGGAGGGGCTGCGGCCCCTCGCGTCGATCAAAGGCCGCCTTGTGCGGCCTTTTCTATTTGAGTCCCGTTCTGGTCAGTTTTCCGGGTCAGGCGCCCAGTGAGCCGGATTGGAATACGTGTTCTTCAGATGATCAATGAACATGCGAACCCGCAGCGGAAGATGTCTGCGCTGCGCAAAGACCGCATAGATGGCATTGTCCGGTGCGGCAAATTCATCGAGAACCGTGACGAGACTGCCGGCTGCAAGTTCTTCCCGAACTTCCCACATCGAGCGCCAGGCAAGTCCGCGTCCCGCCAGGGCCCAGTCGTGCAGGACGGCACCGTCATTGCATTCGACATCGCCTGCGACGCGGACTGAAGTCGGAATGCCATCGATCGTGAACAACCAGCCACGCGCCTGATTGCCTGAGTTGCCGAAGGTCAGACAGTTGTGGGAGGACAAGTCGTCAGGGGTCGATGGTTGCCCCTTTCGGGCCAGGTAGCGGGGGCTCGCAACGACCACCCGCTGGTTGGCGGCCAGCTTGATGCCGACCAGATTCGAGTCATCTAACTGACCGATCCGAATGGCCAGATCGATGCCTTCATTCACGATATCCGAAATGCGGTCGGTCAGTTCCAGCGAAATCGTGACGTCCTGATTCTCATCGAGAAAGGAGGGAATCAAGGGGGCAACATGTCGACGCCCGAAGCCGGCCGGCGCCGACACCCGCAGATGCCCGCTGGCTTTGATGCCGCCAAGCGAGACGGAGGCTTCGGCGTTGTAAAAGTCGTTCAGGATGCGCAGACAGTCTTCAAGAAAGGCGCTGCCTTCAAACGTAAGCGCAATCTTGCGGGTGGTGCGGACCAGCAGCTTGACGCCAAGTCTTTGTTCAAGCGCATCAATCCGGCGTCCAATGATGGCGGGAGCGACGCCTTCAGCCAGGGCTGCTGCTGAGAGACTGCCTTTCTGGGCAACCGCGACGAAGGTTTCTATCTGCTTGAATCTATCCATGGGAAGGGATCGGTTCGGAAGAACATTTCATGGGTTGAGCCCGCCGGGCCATCCGGGCGACGACATGAAGCAGTGTGAGCGGGCATCATCAGGGTTCATCACTCAGCGGCCTGACATGCCTGTCGTGTCACTGACAGTGTCGGCAATCATAAGATTCGAAGGTAAGCCAATGACTATCAGACACGCGATTCGAGAGCTTGTCACGCTCTCATGCAGCGCCGGGTGGCGCAATTACTACTTCGTGAAAATCACGACTGACGATGGCATCGTCGGCTGGAGTGAATTCGACGAAGGCTTCGGCTCTCCGGGGGTTGGCGCAGTCATCCGGGAACTTGCTGTTCAGGTGGTCGGCAAATCTGTCATGCAGCACGAGCGCGTGCGTGAGGAGTTGCATTGCCTGACTCGGCCGGGTTCCGGCGGTGTAGTCGGCCAGGCGCTGGGGGCGATTGAGAACGCGATGCTCGATGCCAAGGCCAAGACACTGGGCGTGCCCTGCTATGAACTGCTGGGCGGCAAGATCCGTGATCGGCTGCGCGTCTACTGGTCGCACTGCGTGACCTGGCGAGCCGGACGGGTGCCGCACTACCAGCCCGAAATCACCGATGCCGACGGTGTGCGTCAGATTGCCCGCGAGGTTCGTGAACGTGGCTTTACGGCGCTTAAGACCAATATCTGGCGCTATGAGGATGGCAAGATCCTGGGTTGGGCACCTGGCTTCGGTAAGCCGTTTGCACCGGAACTGAATGTGGATCGCAAGGTCCTGAAGGGATTGCGGGAGCATCTGGAAATCATGCGCGAGGCGGCCGGGCCGGATGTGGACATCCTGCTCGATCTGAATTTCAACGCGAAGACTGAAGGCTATCTGAAGATCCTGCGTGAGATCGCCGACCTGGACATGTTCTGGATCGAGATCGATACCCTCAGCCCGCAGGCGCTGGCTTTCCTGCGTTCTCAGAGCAGACATCCGATTGCATCCTGCGAGACACTGATCGGCGTGCAGCAGTTTCTGCCCTTCCTGCGGGAACAGGCCATTGATGTTGCGATTGTCGACACCCCCTGGAACGGAGTCTGGCAGTCGATGAAGATTGCGGCTGCGGCCGAGGCGCACGAGGTTAATGTCGCCTGCCACAATTTTTATGGTCATCTGTGCACGATGATGAATGCGCACTTCTGTGCGACTGTCCCGAATCTGAGGATCATGGAGGTCGATATCGATCGGATTGCCTGGGATCACGAATTGTTCACGCATGTACCCGAGTACGTCGATGGACACCTTGTCATGCCGGATCGACCAGGATGGGGCACCGAGCCTGTTGAGGCAGCCCTGCATCGCTACCCGCCAATCAGTGCGCATGGCCTGGTTGGCGGGCAGCGCACACAGACCTGAACATCACACAGGCCGATGCGGCGTGCCGTCTTGAAAGCCCTTCCAGAGAAGATTGGAACGAGTCCGCGATGAATGAAAAAGTTGATGTGTTGATCATCGGGGCCGGCGCCTCGGGGGCAGCTGTGGCCTGGAGTCTGGCGGAGACCCGGATGCGCATCCTGTGCCTGGAGCAGGGTGACTGGGTTTCATCGAATCAGTTCCCCAGCAACGGGCGCGACTGGGAGCAACGTCAGTTTGGGGATTTCCATATCAACCCGAACCGACGGGCCAATCCAGCCGACTACCCGATCAACGAGGAGGCCTCGCCGATCAAGGTGGCAAACTTCAATGGCGTTGGGGGCGGCACGGTGTTGTATGCCGGTCATTTCCCGCGCATGCATCCGTCCGACTTTCGCGCTCGCTCGCTTGATGGTGTGGCTGAGGACTGGCCGATCGACTATGAGCTGCTCTCACCGTATTTCGATCTGAATGACCGGATGATGGGCATCTCCAGTCTGGCTGGCGATCCGGCCTATCCGGCCAAACCGTCGGTGATGCCACCAATTCCAATGGGAAAGTCCGGGCAGATGTGGGGCCGGGCTATGAATTCGCTGGGCTGGCACTGGTGGCCGTCGGACAGTGCGATGGCCACGCATGACTATGACGGTCGCGCCCGCTGTATCAATCTGGGCCATTGCATCGCCGGCTGCGCCCAGGGGGCAAAGGCCAGCACTGACCTGACCTACTGGCCGCAGGCTATTCATCAGCGCGTCGAGCTGCGCACGCGATGCCGGGTGCGGGAGATCACCGTCGATGAAAACGGAATGGCCAGCGGTGTGATCTACTATGACGCAGAAGGCGTCGAGCAGTTTCAGCCGGCCGAGATGGTCATCATGGCCTGCAATGGCATCGGGACCCCGCGGATCCTGCTCAATTCGAAAAGCGCCCGCTTTCCCGACGGGTTAGCCAACACGAGCGGCCTGGTCGGCAAGAATCTGATGTTCCACCCCTATGCCTCGATCCAGGGCGTCTTTGATGAGCCGGTCGATGCTTATCGAGGTCCGCACATCTGCGTCTGGAGTCAGCAGTTCTACGAGACTGATGCGTCGCGCGGGTATGTGCGCGGATACACCTACCAGTTCGGTCGCGGACGCGGACCGGTGCTGACCGCGATGTCAGGGATGGCGGCCGGCCTGATTCCCTGGGGCGAGGGACATCACGCGGCCTACCGACGCCTGTTCGGCCATACCGCCGGGATGCTGGCGATCTGCGAGGATCTGCCTGAGGAACACAACGCGGTCACCCTTGATCCACAGTTGCGCGACTCAAACGGAATTCCTGCGCCGCGCATCAGTTACACGCTGGGTGAAAACAGTCGTCGGATGCTTGAGCATTCGATTGCCAGAGGCCGTGAAATTCTCGCTGCGGCCGGCGCTCGTGACGTGTTCGTCGAATCCCCAATGGCGATGGCCGGCTGGCATTTGCTTGGTACCGCGCGCATGGGCAAGGACCCGGCGCGTTCTGTCGTCAACGAGTGGGGTCGCAGTCATGACGTGAAGAATCTGTTTATTGTCGATGGCAGCATCTTCGTGACGTCGGGCGGCGTGAACCCGACTGCCACCATCCAGGCGCTGGCGCTTTACATTGCCGACAGCATCAAACAACGCCTGGCCGATCTTTTCGACTAAGCGGCACAGACATGGCTGAGATTCGTGATGCAAAACAGGACAACAAGATGCTGAACCCGGTCGATGGCAGGGCAGCGTCTCAGGGGGGCGCTGAACAGGGCGCCACTGGGCGAGTCAGTCTCGATGATGAACAGATTAAATTGCTGCGTTACCTAGCCGGCATGATGATTCCGTCGGATCCGGCTCAGGCACTGCCCGGGGCTGACGATGCCGCGGTGTTCGAGGACATCATCAAGACGCTGGGGCGTGATCTGCCGCGCGTTCAGCAGGCTCTTTCGATGTTTCAAGCCGGGGTGTCGCAGCAGGGGCCCGATTCCGATTTTGCGGCGCTGCCCGAATCGGTGCGATGGCAGCTGGTGGAGAGTTTCCGGACTGCGCAGGCCGGGCAGGCCGCGCTGTTGGCTGAGGTCGTCGTGCGCTGCTACTACCGGGACGATCGCGTGATGCGCGCCATCGGGATGGAGCCTCGAGCACCCTTTCCGGAAGGGTTTGAAGTCGAGCCAGGCGATTGGCAACTGCTCGAGCCAGTGAGGGCCCGTGGCAGCATCTACCGGCATCCGAATAAGCCGTAAAAGAGGGCTGATGCGGGTTTACAGATCCCGCAGGCCTGGTTTGCAGATGACGGACAGTGCACTCAGGCATCGCGGCAGCGCTGCTGCCGGATTCAGCCTCTGGGACTTGGGAAGCTGATCCCGCATTGCTGGGCGTAAGGCATCAGCGCATCGACCACTGTTGAAGTCAGCGGCACCCCCTCGGCACGCGCTGT
>JAURMJ010000134.1 GCA_030830765.1 Quisquiliibacterium sp. | reverse complement strand
GACTTCACCAGCGAGGCGATCGGCCAGCGCCTGCAGCCTCGCCCGAACCACCTTGTGATAGTCGCGACCCAGCGCATAGCGAGAGACGTAGGCCCGCTCCGGGGCCGACAGATTCTCCCAGGCGTTTCGAACCCACTCAGGATCCTGCGGCGCGTAGTCGATGGTGACCATGACAGCGCTGACGGTACCCGGCACAAGCTCGGCCGGGCGTGCGCGCTTCAGGCCGTGGCGGGCCATATAATCCATCTGACCGTGATGCCCGGCCTGCAGCCAGGCCAGCAGCCCAGGTTCCGCATCCCTCAGATCGACATCCGCAACCCCCAGCGATGCGAAACCAGACTCGCGAGCCCAGACACGCAAGCGCGCCAGCAGACCGTCATCAAGCTTGCGTGCGTTTTCGGTCACGATACCTTTCCATTACTGAGCAATTGCCCGATCACCGGCACGTTCGACTGCAGACTTCTTCGATAATCTCAAACAGGTCAAACCCGCAGATTCCGTCGCCAAAGCACCGTCTTCCCTTCCAAGCCATCCATTCTATGCAGCCGACGTCTCCAAGCCTCGAACTCCAGCTGGCCGACGAGCAAGCCACTGCCGCGCTGGCTGGCGCGATCGCACCGCACCTGAGGTCGGGGTTTGTGGTGTACCTGTCTGGCGATCTGGGGGCAGGCAAGACGACCTTCACACGGTCACTGCTCCGCGCGCTTGGCCACACAGGACGCGTACAAAGCCCAACATTCACGCTCGTTCAATCCTATAATCTTTCAAGCTTTGACTTGTATCACTTTGATTTTTATCGATTCTCATCGCCAGATGAGTGGCGGGAAGCGGGGTTCGACGAACATGTGGGCGGCGATGCAGCGGCGGTCGTCGAGTGGCCTGAACTCGGCGCGGGGTCCCTCCCGGAGCCGGACATCTGGCTGCGCCTGGAGCCGGGCACTGAGGATGATCCGGATGTCCGGGTGGCTCGGCTGTCGGCCGGTACAGACTGGGGCAGGCAATGCCTGATCGCAATCAGCGACGGGGTGGGTCTGGGCCTGCTCGCCGGCGTTTCCTTGGCCAGGCAGTTGCCACAGCAACCCTCACCCTGAATCTTCCGATGGCGCGCGGCGCCGGCATCCTGGCCGTCCGCGTCTGGCCTGCCCCTGCTTACACCCGCGTCACCCTGGAGCTGGACAAGCCGCTGGTGCACAGCATTCAAGCGATCCCGGATCCGCCCAGACTTGTGATCGACCTGGAAGACCTCGGACTTGATGCCACGCTCAGAGCCCTGGTTGCAAAGGTCAGACCCGACGATCCCTACATTGCAGGCGTCCGGGTCGGTCAGTTCATGCCGACCGTGGTCAGACTGGTCTTCGACCTGAAGGCCGAAGTCGCTCCCCAGCTTTTCTCGCTGAAGCCAGTCGGGAACTATCGTCATCGACTGGTGCTCGATCTGTACCCGAAGGTACCGATCGATCCGTTGACCCAGTTCCTGCAACAGGTTGATTCACGCGACGATCCGATCGTAAATCTGCTGCGGGGACGTGGAACTGACGACGTCGCGGCAGACGCAGCCCAGAATGCGAAGGCAGCGGGTTCTGCAGTCGCCGGTCTGCCTGCGCCGAGGCCAGGCAGCACAGTCAAGGGTCCGATCTACGAACTGCGCCCGGCCCCGTCGCCGGGATTTAAGCGACAGCCGCCATCTCGCGCTCCTGGCGAGCCGGTCACAACCCGACTGATTACCGTGGCGATTGACGCCGGCCACGGCGGCGAGGATCCTGGGGCGATCGGACGTGGCGGAACCCGGGAAAAGGATGTCGTCCTGTCGATTGCCAGAATGCTGCGCAAACGGATCAACGCCGAATCAGGCATGCGCGCCTACCTGACCCGCACCGGCGACTATTTCGTGCCGCTTGGGGTGCGAGTGCGCAATGCGCGGCGCGTCGGAGCCGATCTGTTTGTCTCGATTCATGCCGATGCCTTCGTCGACCCGTCCGCCCGAGGGGCGTCGGTCTACGTGTTATCGGAAAATCGCGCCACCAGCACCGCAGCGCGCTGGCTGGCCAACAAGGAAAACAGCGCGGACGAAATCGGCGGCGTCAACCTTGCGGACCATGATCGAGAAGTCGCGCGGGTGCTGCTGGAGATGTCGACCAGCGCACAGATCCGTGACAGCAGCAACTTCGGACGCATTGTGCTCGGTCAGCTGGGTACGCTGGGCCATCTGCACAAGCCGGCAATCGAAAAGGCCGGCTTTGCGGTGCTCAAAGCGCCGGACATCCCCTCGATCCTTGTCGAGACCGCGTTCATCAGCAACCCGGATGAAGAACGCCGACTGGCAGACATCGGTTATCAGGCGAAGATTGCCGATGCGATTCACCAGGGAATCCGGCACTACCTGATCAAGTATCCGCCGGCGCCCAAGTCACGGCCAGTTTGAGCCGAGCGGCTAGGCCTGCTGCCCATAGGCCAGCGGAAAAACAATTCTGACCACGGCGCCCTGTCCGCGCGGCGGATCTGAAATCTGTACCCGCGCTTCATACAGCGACGCGATCTCATGGACGATCGAAAGTCCCAGACCGGAGCCTCCGGGAACCGCTCCGGCTGCGCGATAAAACCGCTCGAAGACTCTGTCACGCTCTTCAGGCGCGATCCCCACACCCGAATCCTCGACCTCGATGAACGCACCACGCTCCAACGGGCCGCAACGCACAGTGATCCGGCCTCCACGCGGCGTATAACGAATCGCGTTGTCAACCAGGTTGGAAATCACTTCGCGCAATTCCCATTCGATCGCCAGCACAGCGACCGGCTCGGCTTCCGCACCAAGATCCTGCTCTCGCTCGATCGCACGATCAATCTGTATGGCGACTACATCGTTCACAAGGTCGGCCAGTTGCACGGCACGACGCGCAACGCTGTCATGAGTCGGGCGGTCAGAGCGCGACAAGGTGAGCAGTTGGTTGGCAAGATGGGTGACTCGCCTGGTCGCCTGTTCAATCCGGGTGAGGCGCTCATCGAGCGCACTGCCGGTCTCGCCCAGACGGCGAGCTTCTTTGATCGCCAGCTCCACCTGGCCCTGCAGACCCGCGAGCGGCGTGCGCAGCTGATGCGCAGCGTTTTCAATGAAACGCCGCTGGCCGTCCTGCGTCGAACCGATCCGCACGAACAGCCGATTCAATGAATCAATCAAAGGCAGCACTTCACGCGGCGAGCCATTCTCGGGCAGGGCGCGAAGATCCGAGGGCGATCGGGCCGAGACATGGGCAGCCAACTGTTCGAGTGGACGCAACACACCCCGGACCGCGAACCAGACCACCAGCACCGCAAAGAATACGAAGACAATGTCCTGCGCGATGCGATTGGTGATCATCGCGCGCCTGGCAGTGACTCGTTTGACCGTCGTCTCGGCGACGAGCACGGTTCCAATCCCGAACGGCGTTGCGACCGGGTAGGAAACGCCGCGCACAGCCTGGTTCTGAAACACGTCATCAAAGAAGGTGATGCCCGAGGTGCTTTCCGGTCCCTTCAATTCGAGATCGCCTGCAAGCGTACGGCCTGACGGGCCGATCACCCGAAAAAAGATCCTGTCGATCAGGTCAGTTCGCAGTAACGCAACGGTCTGCTCGCTCAGATCCAGCCGGACCATCCCCTGGTCGGCACGCAGACGGGCAGAGACCGCAAAGGCGGTGTTTTCCAGCGCAGCGTCATAAGCGGCCTCCATCGGTCGGATCGCCCGCAGGTAATCGAAGATCGAGAAAGCCCCCAAAATCAGGACCAGCAGTGGCAAAAGCCACAGCAGTAAGCGTGTGCGGATACTGCGATGTTTCAAGCAGGCATCTCTTCAAGCCGGTAACCGACACCACGGACTGTTCGGATCATCACCCCTGAGCCATCCAGCTTGCCACGCAGGCGCGAAACATAGACCTCGATCGCATTCGGACCAAGATTGTCATCCCAGCCACTGATCGCCTGCAGCAGCTTGTCCTTGGGGACGACCGTGTTGGCATGCAGCATCAGGTACTCCATGATCGACCACTCGCGCGGGGTCAGTTCGATCAGGTTGCCACGATGGCTTAGTTCACGTCGTCCCGCATTCATCACCAGTTCGCCGACACGATTTTCCTCGGCGACGGTCGCGCCAGTGCGACGGATCAGTGCGCGACAGCGGGCCTCCAGTTCGCGCAGTACGAAGGGCTTGACCAGATAATCATCAGCACCAAGATTCAAGCCGTCGACCCGGTCATCGATGCCATCACGCGCGGTCAGGATCAGAACCGGCGTGCGCTGCTGCGGCCCGGTGCGACCACGCAGACGCCGCAGCCAGTCCAGGCCGCTCATCCCGGGCAGACCCAGATCGAGCACAATCAGATCGAAGTGCTCGTTGCGCACCGCCAGACCCGCCTGTTCGGCGCTCTCGACCCGGTCAACAGCAAAGCCGGCACCGCGCAGTCCGACCGTAACGGCATCGGCCACGAGAGGATCATCTTCGATCACCAGAATGCGCATGAGACACGAGCCACACGATAAAAGTTAAACAAGTCCGCAGACACGGAATTCCCTGACGTCAAGGCTATTCCAGCACGCCTGTCGCCCGCCTGACGGAGCGTCGTTCGGCACAGCCCGACTTGCTCAGACCCTGGTACGCCTTGCCGCACGCCCCCTTGACCAGTGCCGCAGCACCTCAAAGACTGCCGGCAAGCCGGGAATCACGATGAATGCGAGGGTCACCCATTGAAAGTGGGCCTTGACCCAGGCCGTGTTGCCGACCAGAAAACCCAGCGAACAAAGGCTGCAGACCCACAACAGGCCGCCCACTACATTGTAGGTCGCGAACTTCGAGTAGTTCATCTGCGCGATGCCCGCCACGAACGGCGCAAAGGTTCGCACAAAGGGCAGAAAGCGCGCCACGATGATCGTGATTGCACCGTGTTTTTCATAGAACGCATGCGCACGATCAAAGGCTGCACGATTGAACCATCGCGACTGCTCCCAGCCGAAAACCCGCGGACCAACCGCACGACCGACCGAGTAATTCAGCGCATCGCCCAGGATCGCCGCCACGCTGAGCAGTACAAGCAGCACGGGCAGGCTCATGCCCCCTACGCCGGCGATCGCGCCGGCGACAAACAACAGTGAATCGCCAGGCAGGAATGGCATCACGACAAACCCCGTCTCGACAAAGATGATCGTGAACAGCAATACATAGACCCAGACGCCATAGTTCGCGACGACCTCGGCCAGATGCTTGTCAAGGTGCAGGAAGATATCAATGAGTTGGGCGGCGTCCATCGTCTGGGGCTGTGGAGCGTGCGTTCAGGGTAAGGATCCGGGGTTGCACCGATCAGAATAGTTCCGGCTGACTGCAAAGGCTTTCATGCCTTTGTTTAGCCTGGCAGTTTACCCCGCCGATATAATCGGATTCGTTGCATTGCCGGTTCTGCCATGAACACCCCGCTGCCGCCGCAAAGGCGCCCGATCCGCGCGCTTGCGGACATGTTGATCAGCCAGATCGCTGCCGGCGAGGTCGTCGAACGTCCGGCCTCGGTCGTCAAGGAGCTTCTCGAAAACGCAATCGATGCGGGCGCAAGCCGGATCGAACTGCAAATCGAGGAAGGTGGCGTTCGCCGTGTCGCCGTCATCGACGACGGCTGCGGGATCCCGGAAGATGAACTTGCACTTGCTCTGCAGCGCCATGCGACCAGCAAAATCACCAGCCTTGAGGAACTCGAACGCGTCGGGACGCTTGGCTTTCGTGGTGAGGCACTGGCCTCGATCGCGGCGGTAGCCAGAGTCCGAATCACGTCGCGCACACGCAACGCACCGAATGCCAGCGTGCTCGACAGCGCCGATGCGCACGTTGCCCCAACTGCTGGCACTGCAGGCACCACAATTGAGGTCCTGGATCTGTATTCCCAGACGCCAGCGCGGCGCAAATTCCTCAAATCCACCGGGACCGAGACTGCACACTGCACCGATGCCTGGCGCCGGGTCGCACTTGCGCATCCACAGATTGCATTCACGCTCCGTGTCGATGGTCGCAGAGCCGAACACTACCCGGCCGGATCCTGGCAAGCACGCGCACTGGCCGGCCTGGGCGACGACTATGCCAAAGCGCACCGGGAAACCGACAGTGGGGCTGGCACGCTGGCGCTGACGGGCCTGCTCGGTCTGCCGACCCACAGCCGTGCCCGTGCCGACCGCCAGTTCGTTTATGTGAACGGACGGTTTGTGCGGGATCGGCTGCTGACGCACGCGGTACGCCAGGCCTACAGTGATGTACTGCACGGGGATCGGCAGCCGGCCTATGTCCTGTTCCTGAACATCGACCCGGCGCTGGTGGATGTCAATGTGCACCCGGCCAAGACCGAGGTCAGGTTTCGCGATTCTCAGGCTGTGCACAGACTGGTCTTTCATGCAGTGCGTGATGCCTTGCGCACGACCGCGGCCGAACATCCGACGCTGACATCGGACGAGCAGCGGCGCTGGTCGGCTGCAGCAGGTCCCGCCCAGATGCAGGGTCCGGCACGCTTCACCCCAGTGCAAGGCGCCTTGCCCATTGCCGAGCCCGGCGCCAGGCCGGGAGCCCCAGCGTTCAGCTATTCCACGGCACTTCGCCCCGATGCCAGTGAGGCGGCGTTGGGCTTTTATGCCACCGGCCAGGATGCGCCGAGCAATTACGGACAACCCGCGGGGTCGATGTACAACACGGATCAACCGGTTGAAAACGCAGCAGCATCACCGGTCCAGGACCTGCAGAACCACGCAACAGCGCAGGCCGGCGCAATCCCCGCGCTGGGCTACGCAATTGCACAATTGCATGGCGTCTACATCCTGGCCCAGAACGCCGCTGGCCTGGTGCTGATCGATATGCATGCGGCCCATGAGCGCATCGTCTATGAACGCCTGAAGCGAGCGCTTGATTCGCGCCAGATGCCGCGCCAGCCGCTACTGATCCCGGCAACGTTCCGCGCCGAAGCGGTCGATGCAAGCCTGGTCGAGGAAGCAGCCGAGACGCTGACCGCACTCGGCCTGGAGATGTCGCTGATCGGCCCGACCGCGATTGCGGTTCGCACGGTGCCGGCTGAACTGGCCAGCGGGGACCCTGCTGCACTGGCCCGCAGCGTGCTGGCCGAACTGCGTGAAGCAGGCACTGCCCGAGCACTGACCGAACACCGTGATGCACTGCTCGCCTCAATGGCCTGCCATGGCGCCGTGCGTGCGAACCGCCGCCTGAGCATTCCGGAAATGAATGCGCTGCTGCGCGAAATGGAAGCGACCGCAGGAGCCGACCAGTGCAACCACGGTCGCCCGACTTGGGTTCAGGTGACGATGCAGGAACTGGATCGCTGGTTCCTGCGCGGCCGATGAACGAAGAAAGACCGAGCGTGAGCAGTACAGGCACCTTGGCCGTTCTGATTCTCGGCCCCACGGCCTCGGGCAAGAGTGCTGCCTCGATGCATGTTGTCCGCAGCCTGCCCGCTGAAATCATCAGTATCGACTCGGCGCTGGTCTACCGCGGGATGGACATCGGCACGGCAAAACCGACGCACAGCGAGCGCAATGAAGCGGTCCACCACCTGATCGACATCATCGACCCGTGTGAAAGCTACTCGGCAGCGCGCTTTGCAAATGACGCAAACCGGCTGATCGATGAAATCGATGCGCGGAACCGCCTGCCGCTGCTGGTTGGCGGCACGATGCTGTACGCCAAGGCCCTGACCGAGGGGCTCAATGAGCTGCCACAAGCCGATCTGCAGATCCGTACCGCGCTGGACGCACAGGCTGCCGAGCTGGGGTGGCCGGCGATGCACAGGCGACTGCAGGCGATCGACCCGCAGACGGCAGCACGGCTCGAGCCAGCCGATGCGCAGCGTATCCAGCGCGCCCTCGAAGTTCACGAGATCACCGGCATGCCGATGACACAGCTGCTGGCGACACAACGCGCAGCCCCGAACAACCGGCGCTGGCTGAAAATTGCGCTGGAGCCTTCGGATCGTGCAGTGCTGCACGCACGGATCGCCCGCAGACTGCACCAGATGATTGACGAGGGTCTGGTCGAGGAGGTGAGAGCCCTGAGGGCCCGCGGCGATCTGAATCTGTCGATGCCCTCGATGCGCTGCGTCGGCTATCGCCAGATCTGGGAGCATCTTGACGGTCAGTATGATCTGGACACCGCGATCGCGCGGGCCATTGCGGCGACCCGGCAGCTTGCCAAGCGCCAGTTGACCTGGCTGCGATCAACCCCGGACAAAATCGTCGTCGACTGCCTCGCGCCCGACGCGAACCAACAAGTTCTTGACCTGGTGCAGGAGCATCAATGAGCGAAAGCAGTTTCACGATTGGCATGGTTGGGCTTGGTCGCATGGGTGCGAACATGTCAAGACGGATGGCGCGGGCGGGAATCCGCGTCTTTGGTTTCGATGCCAGCGATGAGGCCCGCAACGCGTTGGCCGAGGAGGCTGGCGTACAGTGCTTTGCCACCCTCAGTGAAATGGTCGCGGCACTGCCTGCCGCCACGGCCGGCAAGAATGCCCGGCTCATCTGGGTCATGCTGCCAGCCGGCGAGATCACCGATACGACCCTTGAGATGCTCTGGCAGCAGCTGGCTGCCGGCGATCTCATTGTCGAGGGCGGCAATTCCAATTACCAGGACTCTCAGCGCCGCGCTGCACGCTCACGCGAGCAAGGTATCGAATTCCTGGACTGCGGAGTCTCCGGCGGCGTCTGGGGTCTGGCGAACGGATATTGCCTGTCCCTGGGTGGAGCCCCCGAGGCGGTCGAACGGGTCCGCGTCTTCGCCGATGCACTGGCCCCAGGCGGGGCAGACGGCTGGATGCATTGCGGACCGAGTGGCGCCGGGCATTTCGTCAAGATGATTCACAACGGCATCGAGTACGG
>JAURMJ010000133.1 GCA_030830765.1 Quisquiliibacterium sp. | reverse complement strand
TGCGCGGTGACGATCCGTTCACATCAAGTCCTGCGACAGCTCCGAGCCTCGGCACTCAAAGTGCAAAGGCGAACCGGGCACCGGCGCCATTGGCCGCAAGCGAGTCGCGACGGTCGAAGGCCGATTCGATGAGCTCTGGAGGCTCTGCCGACAGATCTGCGCCGGCCACGTCTGCGCCATCGGACCAGACGCCAACCTCGAGTAAACCGCCCCCGAGCGACTCCATCGCACTGCTTTCACAGCTGCCTGACACGCTGAAAGAGAACATGCCGAGCTTGACGGTCAATGGCAGGATCTACTCAACGCGCGCTGCTCAACGGTCGGCAATCATCAATGGTCAGGTCTATCGGGAACAGGATCTCGTTGAAAAAGACCTGATTCTGGAGCGCATCGAACCAGACGCCATGGTGTTCAGGTACCGGGGACAGCGTTTCCGCCTGCGCGATCAGTGATGCCTGATGGCTTGCTCAGCTTCGCGCGCGCGCAGGACTGACCAGGTCAGGTCAGACCCGACCAAAGCTGGCAGGCAGCGGATCCGTCTTGCTGGCCTCACGAAACCCCTTTTCGCGCAACAGACAGGAGTCACACTCGCCACAGGGTTCACCGTTCGGACCCGGGTCGTAGCAGCTGCTGGTGATCGAATAATCGATGCCGAGCGCCAGACCAGTCTCGATGATCTGTCCCTTGCTCATTGAGATCAGCGGCGCATGAATCTTGAGCAACTGCTTGCCCTCAACACCGGCCTTGGTGGCCAGATTGGCCATCCGCTCGAAAGCTTCAATGTATTCGGGACGGCAATCCGGATAGCCGGAATAATCGAGCGCATTCACCCCGACGAAAATATCGTAGGCACCGAGCGTTTCAGCCCAGGCCAGCGCAAAGCTCAGAAAGATCGTGTTGCGAGCCGGCACGTAGGTCACTGGAATGCCAGTGGCAATTTGCTCATCGCTGCGTGACTTGGGCACTGCAATGTCGTCGGTCAGCGCCGAGCCGCCGAACTTGCGCAGATCGATATCAATGACCGCATGCCCTGCCGCACCCAAGGCTGCAGCGACCTGCTCGGCTCGCTTGAGTTCCACGACATGACGTTGGCCGTAGTGAAAACTCAGCGCATACGGCTCGTACCCCTGCTGCCGGGCAATCGCCAGCACCGTGGTCGAATCCAGACCGCCACTGAGCAGCACAACGGCACGCGGCCGATTCGAAGCCTGATTGGCGGCCAAAGCCGTCTGATTTTGATTGTGACTCATACTTGCTGCCAACGCGGTGCAGGAAAACCCACACCAGCCCCCGTGTCATCAGAAAATATCGGGCTCCGCCACGGGCGCACCGAAATCGGTTTCAAGGTAGTCGAAATCGCAGCCCTGGTCGGCCTGCAGAATGTGCTTGCTGAACATCCAGCCATACCCGCGTTCAAACCGCGGCGGCGGCGGTGTCCAGGCGGCCTTGCGGGCAGCCAGTTCATCCTCGCTCACTTCAAGGTGAATGGTCCGTGCGGCGACATCCACTGAAATCATGTCACCCGTCTTGACCAGGGCCAGCGGACCGCCGATATAAGCCTCGGGCGAGCAGTGCAGCATGCAGGCGCCATAGCTTGTGCCGCTCATCCGTGCATCGGACAGGCGCAGCATGTCGCGCACCCCCTGCTTCACGAGCTTGGTCGGGATCGGCAGCATGCCCCACTCGGGCATGCCGGGGCCACCTTGCGGGCCGGCGTTGCGCAGCACCAGGATATGCTCGGCCGTCACGTCCAGGTCCGGATCGTCAACGGCTTTCTTCATCGACGGGTAATCATCGAAGACCAGCGCAGGACCGGTGTGTTTGAGCAGATTCGGCGCGCAGGCACTGGGCTTGATCACCACACCATTGGGCGCCAGACTGCCGCGCAGCACAGCGAGCGCGCCCTCGGCGTAGATCGGATTGGACAGCGGACGGATGACATCGTCGTTGTAGACCTCGGCGGTCGCGATGTTCTCGCCCATCGACTTGCCATTGACCGTGATCACCTCGAGCTTCAGGTACTGCTCGATGCGCTTTAGCATCGCCGGCAACCCGCCCGCGTAATAGAAGTCTTCCATCAGATAGGTATCGCCGCTGGGCCGGATGTTGGCAATGACCGGGACCTTGCGGCTGGCGGCATCGAAATCCTCAAGACCGATCGCGCAACCGGCGCGTCGCGACATCGCCACCAGGTGGATGATCGCGTTGGTCGAGCAGCCCATCGCCATGGCGGTCATGATGCCGTTCTCAAAGTGCGCACGGGTCAGCATCTTCGCCGGGGTCAGGTCCTCCCAGATCATCTCGACGATCCGTCGGCCGCTGGCGGCACACATGCGCGGATGATTGGCATCGGGCGCCGGAATCGACGAGGCACCCGGCAAGGTCAGCCCGACCGACTCGGCAATTCCCATCATCGTGGCTGCCGTGCCCATCGTCATGCAGGTACCGTGGCTGCGCGCGATGCCCCCTTCAAGCTCGAGCCATTGCGCATCGGTGACATTGCCGGCACGCCGCTCATCCCAGTATTTCCAACTGTCTGAACCCGAGCCCAGCACCTTGCCCTTCCAGTTGCCACGCAGCATCGGCCCGGCCGGCACATAAATGAAAGGCAAACCTGCGGAGACCGCGCCCATCACAAGGCCCGGTGTCGTCTTGTCGCAGCCGCCCATCAACACCGCACCATCGACCGGATGGCTGCGAATCAGTTCTTCAGTCTCGATAGCCAGCAGATTGCGATACAGCATCGTCGTCGGCTTGACGATCGGCTCCGACAGAGAAATTGCAGGCAACTCAAGCGGGAAACCGCCCGCCTGAAGCACGCCACGCTTGACGTCCTCGACGCGCTGCTTGAAGTGCGAATGGCACTGATTGACATCGCTCCAGGTGTTGATGATGGCGATGACCGGCTTGCCCTTCCAGTCTTCCGGGCCATAGCCCATCTGCATGAAACGGGAACGATGGCCGAAGGCGCGAAGATCATCTGGCGCGAACCAGCGCGCGCTGCGCAACGAGTCAGGAGTCTTGGTCATGGTTGATTGTCCGGTGAATAGACCTCGATGATAGCGTTACCGTGCTTCAGTAACTCGCCGACATGCCAGCCCGCACATCGTTTTGTACGCCGTAAGGCGCGATCGGATAACGCAGTCCGTTGCGAGCCAGTGCCTTGAGACCGTCGATGGCGATCGGCAGGTAACGCGGTGGCAGGGCCATCAGCATTTCCTCATCGGGCACCCCTCCGTAACGACGCTCGGCAAAGCAGGGCAGCGACAGGCTTGGCTCGCCGGTGGCCAGCGCCCGGCCCCAGGAATCGGCGCAGG
>JAURMJ010000132.1 GCA_030830765.1 Quisquiliibacterium sp. | reverse complement strand
GTCGCGCAGCGCATGTGCACCTTTGCCGCCTCCCTGGGAAAATGTGACTGCTGCCGGCATGGTGGTCGTTGCCTGACTCCCCTTGGGCGCAAGTTCGACCATCACCGTGTCGCCATCGACCGACGTCTTGTGCGTCAGGGACTGACGCAGATTGAGCACCACACGCAACCGCTTACCGGCCTGCACCAGCACCACGCTGCGAACATCTCCCTGCTGCAACTCGAGAATATTGCTGCCGGAGGCATTCTGCGTATCGGTGAAGTCAAGTGCGACCCGCGCCGGCTCGGCAATTGAAAAACTGGCCGGTTCGGCTGTGATCGGATTCTTAAGTTTGATGCGAATAAAGGTGCTGCTCCCATCCCGCTGACTGCTCACCGACTCAATCGCGTTGCCCTGCGCCAGAGCCGATTGCGCGAGACCGAGCAGGAACAGCGCAGCAAGCGCCTGGACATAACGGGCCAGCGAACAGGCTCCGGATCGTATCGTGATCATTTCTTCGTCTCCTGCGGGCTGGTCGTCTGCAACTGCAGCACGGTCTCCCGCTCGGTCCAGTCGCCTGCGGCGTCCTGAACCATTTCAATCAGTTTCACCTCGGATTCAGTCACGCTGGTGATCCGCCCGAAATTCTGTCCCGCGTGGTTTCCCACTTTTGCCTGGTAAACGAGACCGCCGACCTGCAGGAGCGCAAGATTGCGCCTGCCATCATTGATGCGCCCGATCATCCGGATGGTATCCAACGGGAAGCTCTCGAGCGCTTCGCGCGGACGCTTCATATCCGGCGTCAGCCCCGAGCTTGCGCGCGCCACGAGCTGCGGGGAACCGAAGGGATCAGCCAGCGCGGCACTCTGATAGCGGAACGGCTCATAGTGCTTTGGCGCAGGCACCGGATCGATCTTGATCGGCGTCCTGGCACGTTGCTCCTGCATCCAGGCACGCAGTTCCTGCTGATCATCCGAGCAGCCGGTGACCAGCATGGTCAGCGCCAGACCGGCAACGAGCAATCCACTGCGCAAGAACAAGCAACATCGAAGATCGGTCATCGTCGCGTCCCCGGTCGGGGTTTCTTGGCGGCATCGCGGCGCTGTTGCGCGATCTCGTCTGCATCCAGGTAGCGGAAAGTCTTGGCCACGACATCCATGCTCAACTGCCCGCTCTGTTCCTGCAGCTGCATGTTCATGTCCTTGAGCGTGACGATCCGTGCCAGGTTAGACACGTCGCTCGTGAAGGCAGCCAGGTCATGGTAGCCCCCGGTCAGACGGATTGAAATCGGCAGCTCGGCATAATATTTCTGAACAAGGACCTGTCCCGGCTTGAACAGTTCGAACTGCAGGCCGCGCCCGACTCCGGCCTGATTGATATCGGACAGCAGCGCATCCATTTCAGCTTTGCTCGGCAACTGCTTTTCAAGCTGGTTCACATATTGCGACACCTGGTCGCGCTGCTTGCGTAAGGCCTGCAGATTAACCGCCTGACGCAGCTTACTCACATATTCGGCCCGCAGCCGCTGCTCCTGCGCCTGTCCAACCTCGAGTTCCTCAAGCTGTGTACGGAAATAACCAAGCCATGCCAGACCGATCACGCCGAGCACGATCCCCAGCAGCAGCAGGCTACGCGGCAACTGGGGCCATAGCCCGGGATGGCGCCCTTGGAGTCCGCGGAACTGCTCGCCCAACTGACCGAATTCGATTTTGGCAGTAAGAATTCCGGCCATCGCTACCTCCGCGCCCCGGCACTTGCCGAGACTTTCGTACCACCCGCAGCTGTCTTATCCGTACCGCCTGCCTGCTCAGCACCCTTCGCTTTGACCGAAACGCTGATCGAAAACTGATAGGCCCTGCGTGCAACATCCTTTGAACGCGGATCCGGTTTGCCTAGAACAACAGCCTTGATCTCGAGCAGTTCCGGCCGCTCAAGCCAGGGGGTGTCGTGCGCAAGACTTCGCAGCAGCGACGAGATGCGTTCATTGGACTGCGCAACTCCGTTTACATTGACACGATTACCCTGCTGACGGATCTGCTTGAGCTGAATTCCCTCCGGAGTCAGCTTGACTAGCTCATCAAGCAGGTGCACCGGCAACGTCCGGTCACGCTGAAGGGTTTCAACAGCCTCCTGCCGGGCACGCAACGCCTCGATCTCCTGCTTGAGCGTTGCAATCTCCTTGATCTGCTGATCGAGTTTCGCGTTCTCGCGCTTGATGAAATTATTCCGGTCGGTCTGCATATCGATCTGAGCTTGAATACCGAGTGCAACGAGCAACGCGATGGTTCCTCCGGCCGCCCCGGCAAGCCCCGAGACAAAGACGAACGCCTTCTTGCGCCGTTCACGACGGATCACACGATGCGGCAGCAGATTGATCCGGATCATGCGTCGAACCTTCGCAAGGCCAGACCGCACGCAGTCACGAGCGCAGGCGCATCCTGCTCGAGCTGACGCTCACGGATCGAGCTGTCGATGACCATCCCCTCAAAGGGCATCAGCAGAGTAGTCGGAACACCTGCTCGCTCCCCGACTGCCTCCACCAAACCGGGAATCGCGCTTGAACCACCGGACAGATAGATGCGGTCAACCCGGGAGAACTCTGTGGAGGTGAAGAAAAACTGCAGCGTACGGGTCACGTTTGCAGCCCCTTGCTCAATAAAGGGCATCAGCACGTCGGAATGGAATCCATCCGGCAGATCGCCGCTGCGTTTTTTGAGCTCGGCTTCCTCGGGTGTCAGTCCATAGAGCCGCACCAGATCCTGCGTCAGATGCTGGCCGCCAAAAGCCTGATCGCGCTCGAACACGGTTTCGCCGTTGAGCATGACTGTGAGCGTTGTGCTGACGCTGCCAATATCAAAGACCGCGATGATCTGGTCGGTACTGGGATCGGGAAGTCCGTCGAGTACGTACTCCAATGCTGTCTGTGCCGCATATCGGTCGACATCCATGACGACCGGCTTGAGCCCGCACATCTCGGCCAGGGCAATCCGGTCTTCGACATGCTCCTTGCGCGAGGCCACCAGGAGTACATCCACTTCGGGCAACTCACCCTCTTCAACCGACGCGCCATCAACATCCGGCTGCCCGATCAACTGGAAGTCCAGGTTGACCTCCTCGATTGGGAACGGAATGTAATTGCTGGCTTCCGATTCCACTTGGAACTCGTAGTCCTCCTCGGTAAGACCAGCGGGCAACTTGATCCGCTTCGTAATCACCGCTGACGCAGGCATTGCCAACGCCGCCTCACGTATGCGGGAACCGGACTTACGCAGCGCGCGGGTGAGCGCACCGGCCACCGCTTCGGGCTGCTCGATGTTGCCTTCGACAATCGCGCCGCGCTCGAGAGGTTCG
>JAURMJ010000017.1 GCA_030830765.1 Quisquiliibacterium sp. | reverse complement strand
TGGAATTACGGACAGCCTTCCGTTTCGAAGTCGAGGCCTATAACCATCTGGTTGAAACCGAGGATCGTTACGAGGGCGTGCTCGCCTTCAACGAGAAACGTAAGCCGAAATTCAAGGGGCGTTGAGCCTGTTCCAATCCGCCTGACTGATTCCCGAGACTGAGAGGTCAACAATGAGCAAGCAAATCGATGTGATCGTTCGCGAAGTTGGGCTTCGCGATGGGCTGCAAATTCATCCGACATTCATGCCAACAGAGCGCAAGCTCGCCTGGATTCGCGCCGAAGCTGAGGCCGGAGTATCTGAAATCGAGGTGACCTCCTATGTGCCGACCAAACTGATTCCGCAGTTTGCTGATGCCGAAGAGGTGACGGTGAAGGCAATGCAGATTCCGGGTTTGACTGTCTCGGCGCTGATCCCGAATCTGCGCGGTGCCGAGCGTGGCATCGAACTTGGCGTGCGCAAGATGAACTTCGTGATGTCGGTGAGCAAGACCCACAATCTGAAGAATGTGCGCCGTGAGCGTGAAGAGTCGGTCGCTGATTTCAAGCGGATTGTCGAGCGGGTGCGTGAGTTACCCGAGGGACAGCGCCCGATTTTATGTGCCGGTCTGGCCACTGCACTGGGCTGCTCGTACGAGGGGCGGGTTCCGGTTCGGGATGTCGTGCATTACGCCGAACTGATGGCTGAGGCCGGTGCCGACGAGATCGCCATTCCGGACACCGTCGGTTATGCCGATCCGGCGCAGGTTCGCGAGGTGTTTACTGCTGTGATCTCGGCACTGGGCAAGATGCCGATCGCTGCGCACTTCCACGATACGCGGGGCACTGGTCTGGCCAATGTCACGGCTGCACTTGAGTGCGGTGTGCGTCGTTTTGATGCCTCGCTGGCCGGGATCGGGGGCTGCCCGTTCGCGCCCGGTGCCACCGGCAACATCGTGATGGACGATCTGTGCTTCATGCTCGATTCGATGGGGCTGCGCACCGGTGTCGATCTCGAGAAACTCTTTGCAATCCGGCAACTGGTCCGGGATACGCTGCCCGATATCGAGATGCATGGGGCGATCGCACGGGCCGGGCTGCCCGTCAATTACAAGACTGCCGATCAGCGGGTGGCAGCCTGAAACCAAGGCAGCACAAATAACCAGAGACAGGAGTTGTTCCAATGACGCAAGCCGTGCGCCTTGAAGATGTGTCCGTGCCACTGGGCGAGGATTTTCCCGAGATCCGTGAAAGCGTACGCAAGATCTGCGCGAATTTTCCCGGTGCTTATTGGCGGGATCTTGAGCAGCGTGAAGCCTATCCCACCGAATTCGTGCGCGCACTCACTGAGGCGGGCTATCTGGCCGCACTGATTCCAGAGGAATATGGCGGCGCCGGTCTGCCGCTTCGGGCGGCGGCAGCCATTCTGGAGGAGATCCACGCTTCAGGTTGTAATGCAGGTGCCTGCCATGCGCAGATGTACATCATGGGGACGGTCCTGCGGCACGGGTCGGATGAGCAGAAACGCCGCTATCTGCCTGGAATTGCTTCAGGCGAACTGCGGCTGCAGGCTTTCGGAGTCACTGAGCCGACCTCGGGCACTGACACAACCAAGCTCAAGACCCGTGCTGTGCGCAACGGTGATCACTATGTTGTTCATGGCCAGAAGGTATGGACATCGCGTGCGCTGCACTCCGATCTGATGCTGCTGTTGGCCCGTACCACGCCGCTGGATCAGGTCAAGAAAAAGACCGACGGTCTGTCGGTGTTTCTGGTCGATATCCGCGAATGCATGGGCAAAGGGCTTGAGATCAAGCCGCTGAAAGCGATGATCAATCACCATGCCACCGAGGTGTTCTTCGATGGCGCGCGCGTGCCGGCCGAGAACCTGATCGGCGAGGAGGGCAAGGGCTTTCGCTACATCCTCGATGGTCTGAATGCCGAGCGCATCCTGGTGTCCTCAGAGGCAATCGGTGATGCCCGCTGGTTCACCAAGACTGCGGTTGCCTATGCGCGTGACCGGGTGGTCTTCGATCGTCCGATCGGTCAGAACCAGGGCATCCAGTTTCCGATTGCACGCGCCCATGCCGAGACTGAGGCGGCATCGATGCTGCTGCGCAAGGCTGCCGCGCTGTTTACAGCAGGCTTGCCCTGCGGAGACGATGTGAACATGGCCAAGATGCTGGCCTCCGAGGCTGCCTGGCATGCGGCTGAGGCCTGCATCCAGACGCATGGTGGCTTTGGCTATGCGAAGGAATATGACGTCGAGCGCAAATGGCGGGAGACCCGGCTGATGCAGATCGCGCCGATCTCAACGAATCTCGTTCTTTCCTACATTGCCGAGCATGTGCTCGGGCTGCCGCGCTCTTACTGAGCCCATTGCAAAAAAAAACGACCTATGAAACTGGAGACATCATGGCTGGCCTGACTTCCGAACTTGCAGCTTTCGTCTGCGAGGCACAGTTCCCGCAGCTACCGGATCGAGCGGTTGAAATCATTCAATCCGGATTCGCCGACACGATTGGCACAATGATTGCAGGTCGGGATGAGCCGGTTGTTCAGATTGCACGGCAATTTGTTGCAGCTCGCCAGTCATCAGCGGCCGAGGCATCGCTGCTGTTCGGCCGTGTGAAGGCGGCCAGTGCCGATGCCGCGTTGATTAATGGCGCTGCCGGTCATGCGCTTGATTTCGATGATGTTGCGCTCGGCG
>JAURMJ010000131.1 GCA_030830765.1 Quisquiliibacterium sp. | reverse complement strand
GCTTGCTCCAGCTGTGCCAGACGGCCTGGCCTTCTGGAGATTGAGGCGCGTTCCCAGAGAGCGAGATGGCATGCACCAGATAGCCTCGATCTCGAAGAATCTGCAGTGCAAGTAAGGCGTCTGCACCATTATTGCCCGGGCCGACAAGCGCAAGAGTCGGGGTTCCAGATGGCAAGTCCTTGAGAAGCCTCTGTGCCTCGAATGCGACTACGTGAGCCGCACGACGCATCAGTTCACCAACGGGTAATCGCGACAGCGCGAGCCTTTCGATATGACGGATTGTCTCGGTGAAATAAAGCGCGGTCACTGGCTGTCTGATCTTGGTGTAGGTCTGACCGGAAGCTGTTAAAGACGCAAGCCTCCGGAAACTGTCAAACAGCAAAGATATCAGCGATATCGTTCGATTGTGAGACCTTCCAGCGAGATCTCAGGGTCTCGATCACTGATCAGATCGGCAAGAATGCGACCCGAGCCACAGGCCATGGCCCAGCCAGTCGACCCATGACCCAGGTTCAGGAACAAGCCCCGATGCCGGGTCCGGCCCAGCAGAGGCGGGCCATCAGGGAGCATCGGGCGGGCTCCGACCCAGAACTGCGCCTCCGAATATCTGCCGACGCCCGGGAACCAGTCGTTGGCAACCCGTAACAGAGTGCGCAATGCGGCATCGCGCAGGTCCAGATTGTGGTCGCCGATTTCTGCGGTCCCTGCGATTCGCATCCGGTTTGAAAACGGCGTCAGTGCTGTTTTGTAGGCTTCGTCCATCAGCGCATGCCTCGGACCGACTGCTGAGGGTTCCAACTGAACAGTCGCCGAATACCCCTTGATCGGATAGATCGGGACCCGGACACCAACCTTATTCAGCAGCGGGACGCTGTCACAGGCTGCAGCAATCACGATGGCATCGGCATGGACGGGCCTGTCGTCGACGATTACCCCCGTGGCGCGATCGCCTTCAATCAGGATGCGTTGAACGTGGCGATTGAAACTGAACGCGACACCATTTTCTTCAGCGATGGTCCGCAAACTGCGGGCAAACATTGGACAGTTGCCAGCCTCGTCTTCGGGCAGATACAGGCCGCCTTGTAACGGCGTCGATTCGTTGAGCCCGGGCTCGAGTTGTCGGCAGGCTTGCGAGTCGAGCAGTTGGTAGGGCACACCCGCTTCGTCGAGCATTGCCCGAGCAGGAGCATTCATTGCAAGATCGCGTTCAGTGCGGAACAACTGCAGATACCCTTGCGTGTGTTCGAATCGGATGCCTTTTGAGGCACTCAGCGAGCGCAACTCGTCTCGGCTGTAGAACGCCAAACGCTGCATGCGAGCCTTGTTGACTCGATAGCGGGCAAGTCGGCATTCGCCGAGCCAGCGAAGCAGCCATCGCCACAATGCGGGATTTGCTGTGGGCCGGAACAGAACCGGCGCCTCGGTACTGAAGAGGTAGGACAACACCTTGCGGGGCATACCGGGCGCAGCCCATGGCGTCACGTATCCCGGAGCAATAACCCCGGCGTTACCAAAGCTGGTTTCCTGCGCGGCGCCGCCTCGACGTTCGAGTACGGTGACCTCATGGCCAAGCTGTCGCAAGTAATACGCAGTGCAAACGCCGACGATGCCGGCGCCGACAACAATGACGTGCACGTTCAGTTCTTCATCTTGGCCGGCAGCCAGCTGACCAGTTCGGGAAATGCGTAGATGAGCAGCACAGCAGCCATCATCAACACAAAAGTCGGAAAGGTTGCCTTGGAGATCCACGGCAATTGCCGTCCGGTCATCCCCTGAACCACAAACAGGTTGAAACCGACCGGTGGTGTGATCTGGGCCATCTCTGCGACGAGTACGATGAAAATGCCGAACCAAATCAGGTCGATGCCGGCGGATTGGACCGTGGGCAATAAAACGCCCATTGTCAGAACCACCATCGAAATGCCATCCAGGAAGCATCCGAGCAGGATGAAGAATCCTGCAAGCGCAAGGATCAACTGGAATTTGGACAGCCCAAGTGTGCCGATCCATTCGGCCAGGTGACGGGGCAGACCGATGTAGCCCATTGCCAGGGTCAAAAAGGAGGCCCCGCAAAGGATCAGCGCAATCATGCAATAGAGGCGCGTTGCGCCAAGTAACGACTGCATGAACGTTACGCGCGTCAAAGAACCCTGGATTGCAGACAAGGTGAGTGCACCGACAACGCCCAGGGCCGCCGCTTCGGTGGCCGTGGCGATTCCCGCGTAGATCGATCCAAGCACGCCGAGAATCAGCAGAACAACCGGAATCAAGCTGCGAGACTCGCTGAGTTTCTCCAAGAAACTCAGATGACTGTCAGCAGGCGGAATTTTCCCGGGGTTCAGCAACGACCAGATAATGACGTAACCCATGAACAGACTGGCCAGCAGGATGCCGGGAAGAACTCCACCAATGAACAATTGCGCGATCGAGACCTCGGCGGTCACGCCGTAAACAATCATGATGATCGAAGGTGGGATCAGCAGCCCAAGGGTTCCGGCGCCTGCCAGCGTGCCGATGGTCTTGTCTTCCGGATAGCCTCGCTTTTTAAGCTCAGGCAATGTCATTTTTCCGATCGTTGCGCAGGTCGCAGCGGACGATCCGGAGACTGCCGCAAAAATCGCGCAGCCGATGATGTTTGTATGCAAAAGACGACCGGGAAGACGCTGCAGCCAGGGGGCGAGGCCACGAAACATGTCTTCCGAGAGACGGGTCCGGAAAAGAATTTCGCCCATCCAAATGAACAGCGGCAGCGCGGTGAGCGTCCAGCTCGAGGAAGAACCCCAAATTGTTACAGCCATCGCATCGCCGGCAGGGCGAGAGGAAAAAAGCTCCATGGCAATCCAAGCCACGCCCGACAGGGTCAGCCCGATCCAGACTCCCGAACCCAGCAGTGCAAACAGCGCGGCGATGAGCAAAAAGGTGATTGCAAAGTCACTCATCGGAAACTCCTGCGCACCGTGTCTCGGGTTGCGGTGAAATGCGCTAGCGAAGAGGGGCTGTTGGTCGCCTGCAGGATGTCAGCGATCATGCGAGGCCTCCTCGGCTGAGGCAGGATCCGGGGTTTTGCGCAGACCACGCAACTCCAGAACGAGTTCGTCGAGCAGCGCAATGCTCAACACCAAGCTTCCCAGTGCCATGGAAATCTGTGGAATCCACAGTGGCGTTGCATCATTGCCCGTGGAAATATCGTGGAACTCGTTAGATTGCCAGGCGAGTCGGATCGAAAACCAGGCAAATAACAGCGAAACCAGCAAGGCGACCCCGAGGCTCCAGAGTTCCAGTGCCTTTCTAGCCTTGCCATCGAGATGCGAGATAAACAGGGTGACGCGAATATGCTCACCCCGCTTCAGGGTATGGGCCATGGCGAGAAATCCGGCACCGGCCATAAGATAGCCGGCATAAGAGTCGGTGCCGGGGACATGCACGCCAAGCTGGCGGGAGATGATCGAGATGAGGACCATGGCCAGCACCCCGACCATGCACAAAGCAGCAAGCCACGCCGCTCCCAGATAAAGCGACTCCAGAAAGCGGCGCATGCCTGGCTCCGTGTACGGGTTGACTTACTTACCGAAAGCCGCGGCAATCGACTTGCCATCAGCACCGGATTTCTTGAGCCAGTCCGTGAGCATGACATCGCCCACCTTGCGAAGGTCCGTCATCAGTTGGGCCGTCGGGGGGACAATTGCCATGCCGTTTTCGGCAAGTTTCTTCTTGTACCAGTCGTTCTTTTCCTGCGAGACCTTCCAGCCTCGCTTCTCGGCCTCTGCACCCGCCTTGAGCAATGCCTGCTGCGTTGCCTTGTCCAGGGCGTCGAAAGCCTTCTTGTTGACGATCACCGCATTCTTGGGCAGCCAGGCCTGCGTGTCGTACCACTTCTTGATGTACTCGAAGGTCTTCGTGTCATAGCCGGTAGAACCCGAAGACATGTACGAGTCCATGACCCCCGTAGCCATGGCCTGGGCCAGTTCGGCGACCTGAATTGTGACCGGTTGGGCTCCAACCAGCTGCGCGAGTTTCGCGGTGGCGGGGCTGTAGGCACGCCATTTGAGGCCCTTCATGTCTGCGACGCTTTTCAGGTCGCGGTTCGTGAAGATGCCTTGCGGGGGCCAGGGAACCGTGTACAGCAACATCATGCCTTGCTTGGCCAGACGCTTCTCGAGCAGCGGCTTCTGCACATCGTAAAGTTTGCGGGCACCGTCATAGCCGGTCGCCAGGAACGGGATGCCATCGGCTTCGTAGATCGGATCCTCGTTGCCGAAGTTCACAAGCAGGATCTCGCCGATCTGAGCCTGACCACCCTGGACCGCGCGCTTGATCTCGGGCGCCTTGAACAG
>JAURMJ010000130.1 GCA_030830765.1 Quisquiliibacterium sp. | reverse complement strand
TGCGATGCCACCCTGGCGCTTGAGCCACTGGAAAACCAGACCGGCCATGTAGATCGCATAGGTCGGCGGGGTGTTCAACATCGAATCGTTGTCAGCCTGGTTCTTGAAGTCCAGCACGGATGGAATGCCTGCCTGAGCCTGGCCGAGAAGGTCATCGCGCACGATGACAATGGTCAGACCCGCCGGGCCGATGTTCTTTTGCGCGCCGCCGTAGATCAGCCCGTAGCGCGAGACATCGACCGGGCGTGACAGGAAGGTCGAAGAGACATCGGAAACCAGTGGCACATCGCCTGTGTCGGGGACCCAGTTGAATTCGACACCGCCGATGGTTTCGTTGGCGCAGATGTGTAAGTACGCAGCCTGCGAGTCGAGTTTCCAGTCAGCCTGAGCGGGCACGTACGTGAAGTTGCGGTCTTCACCGGAAGCGGCAATGTTGACCTTGCCGAAGATCTTGGCCTCCTTGATCGCTTTCTTGGACCATTCCCCGGTATTGACGTAGTCGGCGCTGGTCTTGCCCCTCAACAGATTCATCGGGATCTGCGCAAACTGCAGCGTTGCGCCACCCTGCAGGAACAGCACCTTGTAATTGGTCGGGATGGCCATCAGCTCGCGCAGATCAGCCTCGGCCTGCGCATGAATACTCATGTATTCCTTGCCGCGATGGCTCATTTCCATCACGGACTGACCGCTGCCCTGCCAGTCGAGCATTTCGCTGGCGGCCTGCTGCAGCACCTCCTCGGGAAGCACAGCCGGGCCGGCACTGAAGTTGAAAACCTTGCGCATGTTTAATTCCTTGCGTTGCAGAGCAGCGGATTAGTGAGTGTTGCTAGCCGAGGCGATCGGGTTGCGCAGGCGACCAACGCCTTCGATTTCGATTTCGCAGACATCGCCGTCGCGCATGAAGACCGGCGGGGTGCGGGCGTAGCCGACACCAGAGGGCGTGCCCATGACAATCACGTCGCCCGGATCAAGGGTCGTGCAGGCACTGATCAGCGCAATGGCATCGGCAACCGAGACGATCATGTTGCTGGTGTTGTCATCCTGCATCGTCTGGCCGTTCAGAATCGAGCGGATCCGCAGTCCGCGTGCGCCTTCGGGCACTTCATCGGCAGTGACCAGCTCAGGGCCAAAGCCACCGGTGGACTCGAAATTCTTGCCGATCGTCCATTGCGTTGTCTTGCGCTGGTACTCGCGCACCGAGCCGTCATTGAAGCAGCTGTAGCCGGCAACCGCCTGCAACGCATCGTCACGGCTGACCGCGCGGACCCGATGCCCGATCACGACGGCCAACTCGGCCTCGAAGTCAAGCGTGTCTGACAGCGGACTATGCAGGATCGCCTGCTCGTGACCGGTCAGGCTGGAGGGTGTGCGAAGAAACAGTGCTGGATAAGGAGGCACTGCATTGCCGCCTTCTGCCGCGTGCGCCGCATAGTTCAGACCCAGGCAGAAAATCTTGCCCGGAGCCGGCACGACTGGCTGAAAAATGATTGACGCGACATCGAGCGCAGCCGAAGCCTTTGCTTGGTTCGCGGCAACGCGTGCCTGGGATAGAGCCTGATCGCCAGCCGCAAGGAATGCCCGCATGTCAGTGGGCAGGTCGGGGGCGGCGACAGACAGATCGATCAGTCGATCGGCCAGGCGAACGGCAATGCCGCTGCGTTCGCCTTGGCTAAAGGAAACCAGACGCATCGGGGCTCCTAAGGAAGATGGAAAACCCGAAAGATTACACCGGGCCCGCAATTACTGCACAGAGCAGGAGCCACCGATCCGGGAGCGTCGGTTCAGTCAGGGATGAAACGCAGGGCGAGACCGTTGTTGCAGAAGCGTTTCCCGGTAGGCGCTGGGCCATCATCAAAGACATGGCCATGATGACCCCCGCACTTGGCGCAGTGGTATTCGGTGCGTGGCATGACCAGCTTGAAATCGGTTTGAGTCTCAAAGGCCTCGTCAAGCGTATCGAAGAAGCTGGGCCATCCGGTCCCGCTGTCAAATTTTGTCTCCGAGCGGAAAAGCGGATGTCCGCAGCCAGCGCATACAAAGGTTCCTGGTCGCTTTTCCGCATTCAGATCGCTGGTGAACGGACGCTCGGTGCCTTCGCAGCGCAGCACAGTGTATTGATCAGGGCTCAGCGTCTCGCGCCACTGGGCATCGCTCTTGGTGTCGTCCTGGCTCATCATGGTCTCCGAAAATCAGGGTCGGCGCAGTGTTGGCCGGTTTGTTTCATTGACGCGCCCGACCTTGGTTCGAAGGGGGCGCATGCGTGACAGAATAACTGCTCAGGCAATTTCCCCTCGAGGAGAACCACTGTGTCATCGAAACTTTCCGGTCAACGGCAGCTTGAGACGAAATCCGTGAAAAATCAGCAGAGCCCCTCCAAGGAGCAGGACGTCGGGTTGAGCGCCATCGACCAGGGGCGTATCGATCTGGCCGCGGTGCTGCGCTGGTCGGCCCGACTTGGTCTGAACGAAGGCGTCTGTAATCACTACAGCCTGGAGGTCGGACCGGATCGTTATCTGATCAATCCCCAGGGGCTGCATTGGAGCGAGGTCGGAGCGGCAGACGTGTTGCTGATCGACGGCAGCGGCAACGTGCTCGCGGGGCGCCATTCGCTGGAACCAACGGCATTCTTCATTCACAGCTGGATTCATCGGATGAATCCGCATGCGCGCTGCATCCTGCACACGCACATGCCTTACGCGACCGCGCTGACGCTGGTGGAAGGCGGCCGCGTTGCATGGTGCAATCAGAACGCCTTGCGGTTTCGTGGTCGCATTGCCTATGACGATGTCTATAACGGTCTGGCGCTTGACGATGATGAAGGTCAGAGGATTGCGTCTCAGCTTACGGGTGCCGATGTGATGTTCATGGCCAGCCACGGGGTGACTGTAGTTGGACCCACGGTGGCCTGGGCCTTCGATGATCTTTATTACCTTGAACGTGCCTGTATGCATCAGGTCCTGGCGACACAGGCCGCGGCTGGTCGTCCTTTGCGCAGCGTGCCGGATGAACTGGCAGACCGGGTCGGGCAGCAGATCGCCGGCGAGCGCCAGCAAAGTGACATGTTCCTGGCATCAATCAAGCGAATGCTTGATCGGGAGGAGCCTGGCTGGTCGGCGCTCGATTGAGCCTGCCGGATGACGAAGATCAATGCACGATTGAATTGCTCGTTACATCATGAAAGTGGCGAGCATGATGGATGCCACGCCGAAAAAACCTAGCAGAGAACAGGAGGCTATATGTTCAAGCGAATTCTGGTTCCTACGGATGGCTCAGAACTTTCCCTCGAGTCGGCGAAAGCCGCGGTCAGTCTTGCCAAGGAGAATGGCGCAGCGCTGGTCGCTTTGAATGTGCAGCCGATTTATCGGCCGCCCATGGTTGCCGAGTTGCCTGCCGCTGACATTTATTCTCAGGAAGAATACGAAGCAGAGGCCCGCAAGGCCGGCGGGAAGGCGCTGGCAGAGGTGCTTGCGCTTGCCGGGGCTGCCTCTGTGCCTTGCAAATCCTGGATCGAGCTTGAAGTCAATCCATGGGAGGCCATCATCAAGGTTGCCCGCGTCGAGGGCTGTGACCTGATCTTCATGGCATCGCATGGACGTCGTGGTGTGGCTGGTCTGCTGCTGGGCAGTGAAACCCAGAAGGTGCTGACCCATTGCAAGATTCCGGTGCTCGTGCACCGTTGATCATCCGCAGTGCGGCGGCGATAAGGGGCGCTTCGGCGCCCCTTTTTTCTCGTTGTCTTTCTGGGGGCACCCGTCTTGATGTTGCCTGAGACGTTTGAGTCAGGCGATCTTGGAATACGTGCCGGTTGCTGGGGCCTGGGCAAGGTAGCGATCAAAGGCCATCGCGACGGCTCTCACCAGCAGGCGTCCTCGGGGAAGGATCTCGATGCCGGTGTCCGAGATCCGGATTGCGCCTGCCTCGTGCATGGGCTTGAGCTGCACAAGCGCGTT
>JAURMJ010000016.1 GCA_030830765.1 Quisquiliibacterium sp. | reverse complement strand
GTGGTCGGGGAATCGGGCAAGGCTTCGAGCACTGCGCTGGGGTCAGCAGAGCGGGAAAGAATTTCCAGCAGACGCGCGGCCGCGTACAGACCATCATCAAAACCGTACCAGCGCTCCTTAAAGAAGATATGACCGCTCATCTCCCCGGCCAGTGGTGCCCCGGTTTCCTTGAGCTTGGCCTTGACCAGCGAATGGCCGGTACGCCACATCAGCGGCTCACCACCATGCTTGCGCACCCAGCTGGCGACATTGCGCGAGCATTTCACGTCATAGATGATCTGCGCACCTGGGTTGCGCTCAAGCACATCGGCTGCGAGCAGCATCAGCTGGCGGTCGGGGAAGATGATTGAGCCCTTCTTTGTGACGACGCCGACGCGGTCGCCATCACCATCAAAAGCCAGACCGATTTCGCAATCGGTCTTCTCAAGGCAGCGCTGCAGATCTTCAAGATTTTCGGGGTGCGCCGGATCCGGATGATGGTTTGGGAACGTGCCATCCACCTCGCAGAACAGCTCAGTGACATCGCAGCCCAGCGCACGGAACATCGCCGGCGCGAAGGCGCCGGCCACGCCGTTGCCGCAGTCGATGGCGATCTTCATTGGACGTGCAAGCTTCACGTCGTCAGTGACCCGGTTCAGATACCGCTGCGACAGATCCAGGCTGCGCAGCGAACCACGCTGTGATTCAGGCAGTGGCTTGAACTGGCCCGCAGCAATCGAACGTGCGAGTCCCTGAATTGCCTCGCCATACAGGGCTTCACCACCAACCATCATCTTCAGCCCGTTGTACTCAGGCGGATTGTGACTGCCAGTGACTGCGACGCCAGTACCCGTCCCGAGCTCATAGGTCGCGTAGTAAACAATCGGCGTCGTGACCTGACCGATGTCGATGACGGATACGCCGGCATCACGAAAACCCTCGGAAAGCGCGCCGGCCAGCTTCGGGCCAGTCAGACGCCCATCGCGACCGACGATCGTTTCGCGAATGCCCCCGGCATGCGCAATCGATCCGAGTGCAAGGCCGATGGCACGGGCTGCTTCGACGGTCAAAGTCTTGTCGACGATGCCACGGATGTCGTAAGCCTTGAAGATGGATGGATCGATCTGCATGGCGCATTTCCTGTTGTTCTGAGCCCTTGGGTCCGGCAGCCGACCGAATGAACCCTATTTGACCGTCGCCAACCAGCGATTGACCGCGGCAAGGTTCTGTTCGATCGGCTCACCGGCCAGCGCATTGAGCCGCACCAGCGAGTTCAGATAAACGAAGCGTGCCTGCGCCAGATCGCGGAGCGCCTCAGCCAGTTGCTGCTGCGCATTCAGGATGTCGATCCGCGTCCTCACACCAGCCTCGAAGGAGCGCTGACTGGAGGTCACAAATCGCTCGGCCGAGCGCACAGCCTGTTCAAGCGCACGGATGCGCAGCACACCCTCGCCGACTCCGCGAAACTCGTTCTGCAGACGGACCAACAGATCAAGGCGTGTCGCCTCCAGCGCAGCCTCGGCTCGTTGCTGACGGGCCAGCGCCTCTCGGACCTGCGAGCTGACCAGCCCCCCCTGATAGATCGGGATCTGCAATTGGAGACCGATGTAACGCTGATCGTAGGTGTAGTTAACCCGGGTTGGATTATCACTGACCGTATGAGCGACTTGCGCAATGCCATCGAGCGTCGGGTAGTGCCCGCCCGCGGCAGCCTCCACCCCCTGGCGAGCAGCTTCGACCTGCGCTCTGAGTGCCGTTAACTCCGGGCTGGCAGCTTCAGCCCGCTGCATCCAGCCTTCGACCGTCTCGGGTTCGGGCGGGCCGAACTTGAGCGAGCGCACATCTACATCCGCCAGTTGCCGGACCGGCTGACCGACCAGCACCTCGAGTTTGCGTCGTGCCAGGTCAAGCGCCTGACGCACCTGCAACTCCTGCGCAGTGGCCATATCCAGCTTGGCCCGCGCGGCATCGATATCGGTACGGGTACCGACGCCAGCAATCAAGGCCTTGCTGGCTGCATCGAGCTGCGCCACATAGGCAGCCTGCTGCCGGCGGATCACATCAATCTGCTCCTCAGCAAACAATGTCTCAAAGTAAGCCTGCGCAACCCGCATCACCAGACCCTGCGTGTCTTTCTCGAGCTGAGCCTTGGCATCCTCAACCACAAACTCGGCCTGCCGCAGATTAGCCATCAGCGGCTTACGGTAGAGCGGCTGACGCAGCGTCAGCGAGTCATTGGCGCTGTTGTAAGACTGTGAATTGGAGATCTGCGCACCGGTCAAGGGATTGGGCGTCGTGGAATCCAGTGAGTTGTACGAGCGCCCCATGCTCAGCGAAATGTTCGGATACAACTGAGCCTTGGCCTGCGGCAGTCGCTCATAGGCGGCCTGCGCCGTTGCACGCGACACCTTGATCTGTGCATCTCGATCGAAGGCAAGGCGATAGGCCTGAATCAGGTCCAGGCTTGGAACCGCGGCCAGCGCCTTATCGTCGGGCGCTGGCAATCGGATCACAACATCACTGACGCTGGCAGGCGATTGATCTGTCGCCACTGCGGTCTGAGCAAGCACGGGCTCAAGCGGTCCGGCCTGCGCGTACGAGAAAGGCAGCGCCTGCAACAGCACCAGGCTGAAGCAAGGCCACAGCATCGCAATGCGCGACGAGCGGGATGGGTGCATCATCACTCCTCCTTCATCGAGGCAGCAAAGCGCTTGACCAGCGGCCCGAGCAGATACATCAACATCGAGCGCTCACCGGTCCGAATGATCACCTCGGCTTGCATACCGGGCTGCATCTGGCGTCTGCCAAGACGCTCAATCCCCTCAGGCGTCACCTGTACACGAGCCAGGTAATAGGAGTTGACCGGCATGCCCGGTGATGCCGGCTGATCAGTCAGCAGATCACCCGAGATCGAAATCACCTTGCCATCAACAACCAAGGTCGGCGTATGCGCGAAGGACGAGAAACGGATATCGACCGGCAATCCGTTGTGCACACGATCAATCACCTGCGGCGGCACATGGGCCTCGAGCAGCAGCGGTGCCTCGCCCGGCACGACATCCATCAGTTTTTGCCCCGGCGAGATCACGCCGCCGGTGGTCTGCACCTGCAACGCAACAACCTGACCGCTTGCCGGGGAGCGAATTTCCGTACGCTCGAGATCAGCTTTGAGCGCGAAAAATTTCTCGGCCTCGGACTGCACATCGCGCGTGACATCGGCATGGATGGTCTCGACTTCCTTGCGGTACTCCTGACGGCGACTGATCGCCCGCTGGCGCAGTTCCTGGATGGACTGCTGGGCGCGCAGCTTGTTGCCAAACAACTCGGTCTGCGAGGCCATTGACTCGGCCAGCGCACGCTCAAGATCCAGTTGCTGATTACGCGGCGCATAGCCATCCTTGACCAGCGGGCGCAGGTTGTTCAGCTGCTCGGTCAGCAG
>JAURMJ010000015.1 GCA_030830765.1 Quisquiliibacterium sp. | reverse complement strand
GCAGGCGTACGTCCGGCGCGTGCGATTCCCGGGGTGCCCAGCGTGCTTGCCGACCCACGTGCAGCCGATATCGATCTGGTGCTGGTGCGCGAGAGCACCGAGGGGCTGTTTGCATCGCGCGACAAGGGGACGATCGAAAACGACAGCATTGCCCGTGACACGATGGTGATCACGCGCACCGGCTGCGAGCGCGTCCATGACTTCGCGTTCAGGCTTGCTGAGCGTCGGCGTGCGCGCGGTCGAACGGGTGCGACCAGCGTCACCTGTGTCGACAAGGCCAACGTCTTTCGGTCGATGGCGTTCTTTCGCAAGGTGTTCGACGAAATCGCGGGCAGGCATTCCGATGTCGAGGCGCGTCATCACTACGTGGATGCGACCGCACTCGATCTGATGCGCAAGCCCTGGAGCTTCGATGTGATGGTCACCGAGAACATGTTCGGCGACATTCTTTCAGATCAGGCAGCCGCACTGATGGGCGGCATGGGCATGGCGCCCTCGGCAGACATCGGTGATGAGCACGGCGTGTTTCAGCCTTGTCATGGTTCGGCACCCGACATTGCAGGCCAAGGCAAGGCCAACCCGACGGCCTGCATTCTTTCCGCGGCGTTGATGCTTGACTGGATTGCAGATCGTCATGGTGATCAGCGACTGGCTGATGCCGCAAGTCGGCTCGAGCGAGCGGTTGATGCGGCCTACGCGGACGGGGTATTACGGCCGTTCGAACTGGGGGGCCGTGACGGCACTGCGCAGATCCGGGATGCGGTGCTTGCCAAGCTTTGAAGCCGGCCGCTTTGATCTGGCTCCTTGCCAGGGCCTGCATGTTTGGTGGCGGCTCGGACTGTGGGCTGGCTGCTGCCGGCCGGGTCAGGCCTCCGAAGCCAGTGCCCGTCCGATCAGAATGCGCTGGATGTCGCTGGTGCCTTCATAGATCTGCGCGACCCGCACATCGCGGTAGATGCGTTCCACAGGGAAGTCGTTCAGATAGCCATATCCACCGTGAATCTGAATCGCGTCCGAGCAGACCTTCTCCGCGATCTCCGAGGCAAACAGCTTGGCCATCGCCGCCTCCTTCAGGCAGGGGCGACCCGCATCCCGCAGCGAGGCCGCATGCAGGATCAGCTGCCGGGCCGCTTCAAGCTTTGTTGCCATGTCAGCCAGTCTGAACTGCACGGCCTGGTGATCGAAGATCGCCTGGCCGAAGGCCTCGCGTTCCTTTGAATAACGCAAAGCCGCCTCGAAGGCTGCGCGGGCCATGCCGACGCATTGCGAGGCAATCCCGATGCGGCCGCCTTCAAGGCCTGACAGCGCAATCTTGTAGCCCTGACCTTCCTCGCCGATCAGGTTCTGTGCCGGTACGCGACAATTCTCAAAGACGATCTGGGCCGTGTCCGATGCATGCTGGCCGAGCTTCTGTTCGATGCGCGCCACCTGGTAGCCGGGCGTACTGGTCGGGACAAGAAATGCCGAGATGCCGCGTTTGCCCGCCTCGCGATCGGTGACGGCCATGACGATGGCAACATCGGCATGCTTGCCTGACGTGATGAACTGCTTGACGCCGTTGAGCAGATAATGATCGCCGTCACGGGTTGCAGTTGTGCGCAGGCCCGAAGCATCGGAGCCCACATGCGGCTCGGTCAGACAGAACGCGCCAAGCATCTCGCCACGTGCCAGCGGTTGCAGCCATTGCTGCTGCTGTGTCGGGTTGCCCCAGCTGAGCAGGATTGAGCAGACCGGGCAGTTGTTCACCGAGATGATCGTCGAGGTCGCGCCGTCGCCGGCAGCGATTTCCTCCAGGATGACCGACAGCGCGACATAGTTCAGGCCGGCGCCCCCGAGGTGTTCAGGCACGGCGATGCCGTAGCAGCCCAGTTGCGCCAGTCCGCGCAGCGCCGCGCGCGGGAATTCACAGTCGCGGTCCCATTGCGCAGCATGCGGCGCAATCTCGCCGCGCACGAATTCACGCACGGCATCGCGCACCATCTGCAGATCAGTGTTCAGTTCCATGGTTTATCAATAGCCTGCGAGAGACTCAATGCGCGAGTCGAAGCGGATCAGGCGGCGCTTCACCATGCCAGCGACTGCCCACGATAGTCGAAGAAGCCACCGCCAGGGAAGGCCGTCGGTTCGGCAATCACGCGGCGCATGCCCTCGATGCTGACCGGAACCTCGACATCGGCATTCGGTCCGCCCATGTCCGTACGCGCCCATCCGGGGTGCAGGGTCAGGACTCGCACACCAAGGCTCGAATATTCGACATGCGCAAGCTTGGCTACCATGTTGACCGCAGCTTTGGACACGCGATAAAGCATGCCGTAGCTGGCGCTGGCTTCCGAGATCGAGCCCATCCGGCTCGAGATGAAGGCCAGTGTGCCGCGGGTTGGCATCAGCAAGGGTGCAACTACGGGCAGCAGGCGCATGGCAGCCAGTACATTGGTCTGCATCACCTGATCAAACTGCTCATCTGCGGGTGGGTGCGCGATGCTGCTTGTGCGTGGACCGTACACGCCGGCATTGCAGATCGCGACATCGATCTTTTCGCCTTCGAGCTGCCAGGCGACG
>JAURMJ010000129.1 GCA_030830765.1 Quisquiliibacterium sp. | reverse complement strand
TCAATATCCCCGATTACCCGAGCAGAACCGATCGGCGTTCGGACCTGCTGCTGGCCGCTGGCGTACAGGTGACTCGAAGTACAAGTTTCGAAGGGGCGCTGCAGTACAGCCTTGGCGATGGCAATTTGCCGCGTACCAATCTGTTATGGCGTTATCTGCCCCCTGACGGCCGTATCCTGAACACGGCCGTGCGGTATCTGAGCGGCGAGATCGGTCAGGTTGATACCTCCTGGAAATGGCCAATCAGTCGCAACATGCAGATGCTGGGCCGTATCAACTATTCGTGGCTCAGGGAACGCGTCGATCCGGCCACCGGAATCCTGGCGGAGGTCACGCCAGGGATTGTCGAAGGCGTGCTCGGTGTGGAGTACTCCGCCGATTGCTGGACCGGGCGTTTCCTGATGCAGCAATTCGTCACTGCACAGGGTCAGACCACTTCGGCTGTCTTCCTGCAGATCGAGTTATCCGGGCTTGGTCGCCTGGGCTCGGATCCGTTTGATATATTGCGTCGAAGCATCCCGGGCTATCAGCTTCCCAGCGACCGCCCACAGCCGCCGTCACGCTTTTTCGGATACGAATGAATCCCTCGACTTCGCTGTTACGACTTCTGCCGCTCGTGCTGCTCCTGCTGGCTCCGGTGCTTGCATCGGCTCAGTCCCGTTCCGCTCCTGTCATTCGCGAACTCGATCGCGTGGTTGCGGTGGTCAACAAAGATGTGATCACAGCCAACGAACTGGCGCAGCGTGTTGCGGCAGCCTCTCGTCAGCTGCGTCGCCAGGGCGTCGAATTACCGCCCGCCGATGTGCTGTCCAAGCAGGTTCTCGAGCGGCTGATCGTCGATCGGGCGCTGGTGCATGAAGCCGCGGCGCGGGGGGTCAGCGTCGATGAGCGGCAAATCGATTCGGCGTTTGCGCGGCTGGCCCAGCAGAACCGTCTGAGTGCAGCTCAGCTGAGTGCGCAGTTGGGACGCGATGGCATCAGCGTCGTGCAGTTCCGCGAAGATCTGCGCAATGAAATCCTGATCACACGGCTGCGCGAACGAGAGGTCGATGCGCGGATGCAGATCACCGAAGCCGATATTGACGCGTTCCTGGCTGAACAAGGCTCGTCGACAGATCGCCCGCCGCTCTTCAACATCGCGCAGATCCTGCTTCGCATCCCTGAAGGCGCCTCGTCCGATCAGATCGACCGGCAGCGCGCCCGGGGCGAGGAAGTGCTCAAACAGCTGGCCGCCGGTGCCGACTTTGCCAAGATGGCAGCCGCTTATTCCGATGCTCCTGACGCGATGACCGGCGGCGTACTCGGTGCCCGCCCGGCTGACCGTCTGCCGCAGCTTTTCGTCGAAGCCGTATCGAGTCTGCAGCCAGGGCAGATCGCCCGCCTCGTGCGCAGCCCGAACGGATTTCACGTGCTCAAGCTCATCGATCGTCAAAAGCAGGAGGGTGCCAAGGCACTGGGTGCGCCGGTGGTGCAGACGCGCGTTCGGCATATTCTGATCCGGCCCAGCGAGCTTGTTTCCGAACCGGCCGTGCTGCGACGCCTTGCCGAGATCCGCGATCGGGTCAGTGCCGGTCAGGCTGATTTCGCTGATCTGGCTCGCCAGTATTCAAATGACGGTTCGGCAGGTCGCGGCGGCGATCTGGGTTGGATCTATCTGGGAGACACCGTTCCGGATTTCGAGCGCGCAATGATGGCGCTTGAACCTGGGCAGATCAGCCAGCCAGTACGCACCGACTTTGGGTACCACCTGATCCAGGTGCTTGAGCGTCGCACCGATGCCGCTTCGCCGGATCGGATCCGCGCGGCCGCGCGCCAGAGCATTCGCGAGCGTCGGATCGAAGAGGAAACCCAGGACTGGATTCGGCAGGTGCGCGACCGCGCCTACGTCGAGTATCGTGATTAGCCCGTCTGCTCCTGAGCGCGCCAAGCCTTCAGTCCATCAGCCTTCGATCCGATCGTTGCCATGAGTCATGTCGCGCGCAAGCGGTTCGGACAGCATTTCCTGGTTGACCAGGGCATCATTGCTGCGATTGTCGACGCCATCGACCCTCGGGAGGGCCAGTGGATTGTCGAGATCGGTCCGGGGCTGGCAGCGCTGACCGACGCCTTGCTGCGTCGAATCCCGAAGTTGATGGCGATCGAAATCGATCGTGATCTTGCTCAGCGATTGCGCCAGCGGTACCCGGATCGGATCGAACTGATTGAAGCCGACGTGCTGAGCGTTGATTTCTCCCGGATTGAGGCGTCGGGGAAGCTGCGAGTCGTCGGTAACCTGCCTTACAACATTTCCAGTCCGCTGCTTGTGCATCTGCTGGATGCGCGCGAACACATCGTTGATCAGCATTTCATGCTGCAAAAGGAAGTTGTTGACCGGATCGTTGCTGATCCCGGCACGAGCAGCTACGGACGCCTGGGCGTGCTGCTGCAGGCCTACTACGATGTCGAATCGCTGTTTGATGTGCCGCCCGAAAGCTTCGATCCGCCGCCGCGTGTCGATTCGGCAGTTCTGCGGATGTTGCCGCGGCGCGATCCCGCGGCGGTACGCCCTGAACTGTTGTCGCAGGTGCTGGCGGCCGCGTTTGGCCAGCGCCGCAAGATGCTCAGAAATACGCTGTTGCCCTGGTTGCAGCAGCGTGGTGTTGATGCTGCGGAACTTTCTCCGACGGATCGGCCCGAAGGCATCCCGGTTCAGACCTACGTCGATCTCGCGCAGCGACTGGCGACGGTGCAGGGCTGAGCTGCACGGCAGCTGGCAAGAAGCAATGGCTCCCTGCGGCGCGATGCTATGCGCAAGGCGGTGCCGGGCGTTTCTTCAGGGTCACTGAACGGATGGCCGGAGCCGTTGTGCGACCTCCGGCATGCGTTCTGGTTGAGGCTCAGGACGGGCGGCGCTCGATCAGCTCAATCTTGTAACCATCTGGGTCTTGCACGAACGCGATCACCGTGGTTCCGCCTTTGACCGGTCCGGCATCGCGCGTCACATTACCGCCGGATTCGCGGATCCGATCACAAGTGGCCTTTGCATCGGGCACCTCGATGGCGATATGGCCGTAGCCGCTGCCCAAGTCGTAGTTATCGACCCCGTAGTTGTAGGTCAGCTCGATGACGGCCTGCTTGGATTCATCGTCATAGCCCACGAAAGCCAGTGAATATTTCTGGTCAGGCCGGTCCGTGCTCCGCAGCAATGTCATACCCATGACCTTCGTGTAGAAATCGATCGAACGTTGCAGATCGCCGACTCGAAGCATTGTGTGCAGCATTCTCATGGCAGTGTTTTCCTCCGGGTAAATGTGATTGTGGGTTGTTCTCAGCTGATATTGATGTCGTCGGTGTAATCGCGCAGCATGCCACGAACGCGTTGATAGTCCGGGAACAGCTCGCCGACGGTCTGCCAGAAGCCCTCACCGTGATTAAGTTCCTTCAGATGCGCAAGCTCATGACAGATCACATAGTCGACGATCTCGGTCGGAAAATGCATCAGGCGCCAGTTCAGGCGAATCGAGCCGTTGGCATTGCAGCTGCCCCAACGCGTCCTGGCCGATGAAAGCCCCCAGCGGGTCGGTCCGATGCCGAGCAACGTTGAAAAATGTCGGATGCGTTCCTCGAAAAGCTGTCTCGCCTGCTGCTGCAGCCAGCCCTGTGCGCTGTCGCGAATCTGCTCCTCGCCGGCGCCTGGCGGAAGCGCAATCCACAGCTGTTCGCCGTCCAGTTGCGCAGAGCCGGTATGCGAGGCCTCGACGCGTAGCGTAATGCGTCGTCCGAGGTAGGGCATCGTTTCACCGTGTTCCCAGCGGACCGCGAGTTTTTCACGACGGTTCGCATGGGTGCGCCAGTCGATCAACTTGCGGGCAATCCAGGCAGCGCGTTCCTGCAGCGTCGCATCGATTTCGGCCTGCGCGACCCACCGTGGTGCGCTGACTGTCAGGCCACGGTCATCGATCAGCAGTCCGATCGTGCGCCGCTTGGAACGCCTGAGCGTGTATTCGACGAATTCACCGTTCAGCCGCGCCAGCCGGGTGCCACTGCGTGCGGACGGTGGCGCTGGGGCGGTTGATTCTGCAAAAGGCAGTGCAAGCTGGCCGGCCGCGTCGGCAAGTTTCCTGGCCAGTTGCCGCAGCGGCTTCACGTGCCTGAACCGGCTCGTAGGACCGGTGTTTCCGCGTTCGGGTAGCGGGCTGGATTGAGTCGACGCATCTCAGTCTCGATCCAGAGTTCGACTTCGGCATTGAGCTGATCAGCGCTCTTGCCCGCCGATGGAATCGGCTGACCGATCGAGACGGTGATCAGCCCTGCGGTCTTGACGAAGGCGTTCTTGGGCCAGCATTCGCCTGAATTGACTGCAATCGGGACAACCGGGACTCCGGTGCGGATTGCCAGCCGTGAGCCACCGCTTTTGTAACGACCCTTGGCACCGACCGGGATACGCGTACCTTCCGGGAACATGATGATCCAGCGCCCCTGGGCGAGCTTACGCTCGCCCTGCCGGACAACCTGCTCGAAGGCATCGGTCGCGCGACCGCGATTGATGTGGATCATGTCGAGTAGCCAGATACCCCATCCAAAGAAGGGCAGGTAAAGCAGTTCTCGCTTGAACACGAAGCAAAGTTCGCGTGGCATGGACGAGGGATAGAACAGCGTCTCCCAGGTGGACTGATGCTTGGAGAGCAGGATTGCCGGCGCGTCTGGAAGATTTTCCTTGCCGATGACCTGATGTCGGATCCCGAGCAACACCCGTGCCGCCCAGATCACCATCCGCGGCCATTGCATCGTCACCCGGTAACGCCAGCCAAGCGGCAGCGGGGCGCAGGCCAGACACAGAAAGGCCCATGGCATGACGGTCAGTAACTGGAAGGCGAGAAACAGGATGGCCCGAAGACGCAGCATGTCAGCCTGCCTGTTTGGTGCGCGCGCGAAGGGTTGTTGATGCGGCAAGCAGATCTCGCATCGCCCGGCTGCGGGCGTTGCGTGAAGCGACTGTACCGGTAGCTTGCATCAGGGGGCCAGCTCGGCGGCAACCGCAGCCAGATCGACTCGTACGATCGTTTGCGCAGGCAGACCGCCGGCCTGCATGGTCTTTCGCCCCTTCCCGGTGAGTACCAGGATCGGTCGAACGCCTGCCGTGTCCGCGGCCTGCAGATCGCGTAGCGCATCGCCGACCATGGTGACGCTCGAGGCCTCGACCTCAAAGCGGCGCAGGATTTCCTCCAGCATGCCGGGCGCCGGTTTTCGGCAATGACACTGCGCGTCTGACGGGTGCGGACAGAAGAAAATCGCGTCCAGATGCCCGCCTGCCTGATTGACTGCCTGGTGCATCTTCGCGTGAATACGAGCCAGCGTTGCCAGGTCGAACAGGCCGCGCCCGACGCCTGACTGATTAGTGGCGACCACGACCCTGAAGCCGGCCTTGGTCAGGCGCGCGATCGCTTCCAGACTGCCCGGGAGCGGGCGCCATTCCTCGGGGCTCTTGATGTACGCGTCGCTGTCATGATTGATGACACCATCGCGATCGAGAATAATCAGTTTCACGCGGCTGAGAGTTTCGAGATGTCGGCAACACGGTTCATCATCGCATGCAATCCGGCCAGCAGCGCGAGGCGGTTTTCACGCAGTTTCGTCTCTTCGGCCATCACCATGACCTCATCAAAGAAACGATCGACAGCCTCTCGGGCACTGGCCAGCGCCGTCAATGCACCGGTGAAATCCTGGTGGCCGATTGCCGTCTGGACCACGGGCGCCAGCGAAGTGATGCTCGCATGCAGTGCGCGCTCGGCGTCCTCCACCAGCAGCAATGGATCCACGGTCTGCGCCTCGGTGATGGAGGCTTTGCGCAGAATGTTGCCGATGCGCTTGTTGGCAGCCGCCAGGCTGATCGCTTCGGGCAGCGCAGCAAAGGCTCTGACTGCCTCCAGGCGTGCCGGAACCAGCGCGAGATTGTCAGGGCGCTGCGAAATCACGCAGTCGACTTCCTGGGCACTGAACCCACGCTCTCGCAGCCAGCCGGCCAGTCGCTCGTAAATGAAGGTGGAGAGTTCAGCCCTTGCATCATTGACATGACCGCCGAAGGCGTCGAACGCGATGCCCAGCAATTGCGCGATGGGCAGATTCAGGTTTTTCTCGACGATCATCCGGATCACGCCAAGCGCATGACGACGAAGCGCAAACGGATCTTTGTCGCCGGTGGGCAACTGACCGATGCCAAACATGCCGGCAAGCGTTTCAAGCTTGTCTGCCAGTGCCGCCACGGTGCCGGTACTGCTCGCAGGCAGTGCATCCCCGGCGAAGCGCGGCCGATAATGTTCTTCAATAGCCTGCGCGACCTCTTCGGGCTCACCATCATGGCGGGCGTAGTAGCCGCCCATCACTCCTTGCAGTTCGGGAAACTCGCCGACCATGCCGGTCAGCAGATCAGCCTTGCACAGCATGGCAGCCCGATCACAGGCCCACGGGTCAAGCCCGAGAGCATGCGCGATGTCGCGCGCGATCGCGCGCAGCCGTTCGACGCGAACCGCCTGGGTGCCGAGCTTTGCGTGATAAACGACCGACTCGAGTCGGGGAACCCGGTCGGCAAGTGCTGAGCGCTTGTCCTGCTCGAAGAAGAAACGAGCGTCGGCCAGACGCGGACGTACGACGCGCTGGTTGCCATCGATGAT
>JAURMJ010000014.1 GCA_030830765.1 Quisquiliibacterium sp. | reverse complement strand
CAGCCGGCTGTAACACGAGTCAGCAATGACTCACCTTGCGCCCATGCAACCAGATTCCGGGCGGCCAGCATCGACATGGCCAGACGCGAGCTGCGCGTGGCGCTGCCAATATGCGGGGTCAGCACGACATTGGGCACCTGCAGCAGCTCCGGGTTCAAGGCAGGTTCGTTTTCAAACACATCGAGGCCTGCTGCAGCCAACTGTCCCGCCCTGAGTGCGTTCACCAGCGCAGCATCATCGACGATCCCGCCCCGCGCAATATTGATCAGCGTGGCTGTCGGCTTCATCAAAGCCAGTTCAGCAGCACCGATCAGGTGATGCGTCTGCGCCGAGTAAGGCAGTACCAGGACAACATGATCCGCCTCGCGCAGCAGCTTATCCATCGGCAGACGGGTCGCACCGATTTCGGCTTCGTTGGCTGCGGCGCTGCGATTGCAGTAGACCACCTTCATCTCGAATCCGCGGGCACGACGCGCGATCGCCGAACCGATGCGCCCCATACCGACGATCCCCAGCGTTGCGCGATGCACGTCCTGACCCAGGAACTGATCCCAGGCCCAGCGCTGCCAGTGCCCTTCGCGCAACCAACGCTCGGACTCGGTCACTCGGCGAGCAGTCGACATCAGCAGGGCCCAGGCCATGTCCGCGGTGGCCTCGGTCAGCACATCAGGGGTATTGGTCACCGGGATATCCCGGGCACCGCAGGCAGCCACATCAATATGGTTGTACCCGACCGACCCGGTTGCCACGATCTTCAGCGAGGGCGCGGCGGCAAGCAGCTCGGCATCGACCCTGTCGGACGCCACCACGTAGAGTGCGTCTTTGTCCTGCACCCGAACAAGCAAATCCTCGCGCGACCAGATTTCATCATCCGGGTTCGTCTCAAGGGTGAAATGCCCGGCCAGATAGTCAAGCACTTCGGGAAAAACCTGGCGGGTCACCAGCAGTCGCGGTTTGGATTCACTCATGTCGATTTTCAACAGTTGGTCATGTTCCGGGGCATGGATTCCAACGCATTGTAAGGCGTCCACCCTAAACGCCTTCCGGACTGAGGGCTGAGCAGGTACTCTCAAACGATCAAGTGTCAGACGGAGCATTACCGATGAAACTCGGAGATCTGCTGGTTGCTGCAGGCCTGGTCACAGAAAGCCAGGTGCAAGACGCGTTACAAAAACAGATGCAAACGGGCCTGCGTCTGGGCGAAGCACTGATCTCACTGGGTGCGATCTCCCGCGATGCGCTTGAGCAGTTTCTTTTTCGGGTGCCCGCTGAACCACGCTCGATTGCCGATACCGGCATCGACGAGACCGAGTTGATGACCCACGCGCTGAAGCTCGCGCTGGTCGATCGGCTCGAAAGCGTTGTGCTGATTGCCCGCCGCATGTGCCTGCCTCAGGCGGTCACCGCCGATATCATGCAACTGGCTGTGCGCCGGCTGCTGGTGCGCTCCACGGGCGAAAAAGAGGGAGCACCGCAGTACACGCTGACCGAGGCTGGCATGCAATGGGCTCGCCAGGCCCTTGAGCAGTCCAGGTACACGGGGCCGACACCGGTCACGATCGAGGACTTCAACGATCTGGTCTCGCGACAGAAGGTGCGCAACTCGATCGTGCAGCCGGACACGATCAGCCAGGCGCTCAATGGTCTGTCTGTCACTCAGGCTTTCGTCGAGAAGATCGGTCCGGCGCTCAATGCCGGCAAGCCCATTCTGATGTACGGACCACCAGGCAACGGTAAAACGTCGGTCGCCCGCCGATTCGCAGAAATCTTCAACGACCCGATCTACATCCCGCATGCCGTCTGGGTCGGCGGCCAGGTGATCAGGGTCTTCGACCCGAACCTGCATGTTCCGATCATCTCGGATTCAGGCAGTGAGGCCACAGCGGCTTCGCTGCATCGCGCCGAACAGGCTGATGCCCGCTGGGTATTGTGCCGGCGTCCCTTTGTGGTCACAGGTGGCGAACTCACACTGGACATGTTGGATCTTCAGTTCGATGCAGTCGCCAATTTCTACGAAGCTCCGCTGCACATGAAAGCGCTCGGGGGTTGCTTTGTCATCGATGATTTCGGACGCCAGCTGGTGCAGCCACGGCAGTTGCTGAACCGCTGGATTGTTCCGATGGAGAACTGGGTCGATTATTTGAAACTGCGCAATGGCAAATCATTCACCGTGCCATTCGAGGCGCTGTTGGTGTTCTCAACCAACCTGGAACCTGAGGATCTGATGGATCCAGCATTTCTGCGCCGACTGCCGTACAAGATCGAGGTCGGTGCGCCATCGCTGGAAACGTATCGCACGATCCTGGAGATCGAGTGCAAGTCAGCCGGGCTTGAATTGACCGATCACGCCTTCGGACAGATCGTGGCAGGGATCGTGGAGCGCAAGAAGATGGAACTGGCGGCCTACCAGCCGCGCTTCATCATCGAGCAGATCGTCGCGTCCTGCCAGTTCGGTGGCGATCCGCCACAGTTCAAGGATCGCTATATCGAATATGCGATTGACAACCTGCGGGTCGCCCAGGGCTGACCCGCCTTGCGAGGCCCGGGCACGGCTCCGCAGCCAGCAGTTCTGCTCAGAGCGGGCCGCTCGGCGCAGGCTCCCAAGATCCGTCAGTGGCTAGTCGTGCTCGACAAGAATCAGATGCACCCGATAAGGTCCATGCGCGCCGAGCACGATTGTTTGCTCGATATCGCCGGTCCGCGACGGACCCGAGACCAGATTCATCGCACGAGCCGGCTGGCCACGTTCCTCGCGCATCCGCGCAAAGGCATCCTCGTAGTGACCGACGATCCGCGACACCGGCACGATCGCAATGTGGTTCTCCGGCAGCAGGTGCATCGAAGCGGGCGACTGCGGCCCGGACATCATCATCAGTGTGCCGGTCTCGGCAATGCCCGCGAACACACTGGTGATGCCGACCAGATCGGCATCAACTGGCTTGCGAAATTCGACCGACAGACCGGCAGCACTCCAGTCAAGGTCTGACATCGTTTCCCAGCAGACTGCATGGCCCGGCAATTGGTGAGCAGCCAGGTAGGCTGCAACTGCAGCGGGCACATCGGCAAGACGCTGGACACGCTCGGTGGTGCTGGACATCCGCTGAGCCTGCGCTTCGAAATGCGCGACGACATCGGCACCCAGCGTCGGCTGAGGCGCAATCGGATGGCGAGCGATGTAGTCGTCAGCGGCATCGCGCTCGGCCTGGGAAACGGTCTGCGCGCGACCTTGCGCCTGGCGAATCCGCGAAAGAATGTTGTTCCTGGCTGTCGAAGTATCCACGCGCTGTTCCTCTGGCTGTCCGTCAGCTTGCCGGCTTGTCGCGATCCGGTGGGACGGATGCTGTCCCCTGACTGGTTTCCTGTTGCACGATTATAGTCAGCCGCCGATGCCCGGCAGAATTGACGGCAGCATCCCGCTGCGATTGAACGGCGGCCCATGGGGCCGTCTCAGTCCCGGATCTCGAAGACCTGCCTCAGGTACTTCACGTAGGCCTCATCGTCACACATGTTCTTGCCTGGACTGTCCGACAGCTTGGCAACCGGCTGGCCATTGCAGCGAACCATCTTCATGACAATCTGCAGCGGCGTGTAGCCCAGGTCATTGGTCAGGT
>JAURMJ010000128.1 GCA_030830765.1 Quisquiliibacterium sp. | reverse complement strand
CTTGCCGGCGACCAGATCGGCATTGATGTTGTACGTCTCCCCGGATTCGCCTGAGCCGATTGGCGCAATCACAGGAATGAATCCGCTTCCGGTCAGCGTCTGGATGACGCTCGGATCCAGGCTTGCAATTTCCCCGACCTGACCGATGTCGATTGTCTCGCCCGGCTTGTCCTTATTGGGAATCAGCATCTTGCGCGCACGGATCAGTCCGCCGTCCTGCCCGGTGAGTCCGACCGCCTTACCACCCGAATGATTGATCAGTTCGACGATTTCCTTGTTGACCTGGCCGGCCAGCACCATCTCGACGACCGACATGGTCTCTTCGTCAGTGACCCGCATCCCCTGCACGAATTCGCCTTTCTTACCGATGCGAGCCAGCAAGCTCTCAATCTGCGGCCCGCCGCCATGCACAACCACCGGATTCATGCCAACAAGCTTGAGCAGCACGACATCGCGAGCAAAAGTCTGCTTCAGGTGTTCATCGGTCATCGCATTGCCGCCGTACTTGATCACGATGGTTTTGCCATGAAACCGGCGGATATACGGCATGGCCTCTGCGAGGATTTCGGCCTTGCGGGAGATGGTTTCAGTACGATCGGTCATCGGAAGGATCCATTCAGTAGGCAGCAGCATTGGGCAGCTGGCAGAAGACGCTCCGGTAAAGCTTGCCAGCAGTCCCGAACATGCAAAATTTTACGTCAGCACCGGTCAGCAGCGCCGGCAACCCGGGTCTGCGGGGTGCGGGCCGAATCACAGGATGTAACGCGCAAGATCCTCTCGCTGCGCCACATCGGCCAGACGCTGGTCGACGTACTGCGCATCGATGTTCAGTGTCGTGCCCGACCGACGACTGGCACTGAAGGAAATCTCTTCGAGCAATTTTTCCATCACGGTATGCAGACGTCGCGCGCCAATATTTTCAGTCTTTTCGTTGACCGAGAAGGCGATCTGGGCCAATCGCTCGACCCCTTGCGGCTCAAAAACGATCTGCACGCCTTCGGTGGCCAGCAGCGCCTGGTACTGCTTGCACAGGCTTGCGTCAGTCTCGGTGAGAATCCGGACAAAGTCCTGGGCATTGAGTGAATCCATCTCAACCCGGATTGGCAGACGCCCCTGGAGTTCCGGAATCAGGTCCGACGGCTTGGACAGATGAAAAGCACCCGAGGCGATGAAAAGGATGTGATCAGTCCGGATCACGCCATAGCGGGTGGAGACGGCAGAGCCTTCGATCAGCGGCAGCAGATCGCGCTGCACCCCCTGACGTGAGACATCAGAACCTTGTGCATCGGAGCGGGTCGCAACCTTGTCGATTTCATCGATGAAGACGATCCCCGCCTGCTCGACCACCTCAACCGCGCGCACCTTGATGTCGTCTTCGTTGACCATCTTGGCGGCTTCCTCATCTGCGAGCAGCTTCAGCGCCTCGCGGATCTTGAGCTTGCGAGATCGCTTTTTCGCCTGCATGCCTGAAAAGAGCGACTGGATCTGCTGCGTCATCTCTTCCATCCCCGGAGGACCTGCCACCTCCAAGGTGGGCATCGGCTGGGCGACTTCGACTTCGATTTCCTTGTCGTCCAGATCGCCCTCGCGCAGCTTCTTGCGAAACTTCTGACGGGTCGTCGAATCGCCAGCCCCCGCGTCCCGGGGGGAATCCTGCACATCCGTATCGGTCCCGAAACCGAACCCGAAGCCACCAGAGGTGGGTTGTGAGCTACGCGCAGGGGGCAGCAGCACATCGAGCACCCGGTCTTCGGCTGCATCAAGCGCCCGCTGCTCGACCTTGCGCATTTCCTGTTCACGGGTCTGCTTGACCGCAACTTCAATCAGGTCACGAATAATCGTATCGACATCGCGGCCGACATAGCCGACCTCGGTGAACTTGGTCGCCTCGACCTTGATGAAAGGCGCATTGGCCAGACGGGCCAGCCGACGTGCAACCTCGGTCTTGCCAACGCCGGTCGGTCCGATCATCAGAATGTTCTTAGGCGTGATCTCGTGCCTGAGCGGCTCGGAAACCTGCTGGCGACGCCAGCGATCACGCAGCGCAATCGCAACCGCGCGCTTGGCACGTGCCTGCCCGACAATGTGCTTATCCAGCTCCGAGACGATTTCCTCAGGCGTCATTTGAGTCATCTGAATCCCTTCATGCGGCCGCATCCGCGGCGGTCGAGCGCTTAACCGAGCGTCTCGACGGTGTGATGCTGGTTCGTGTAGATGCAGATTTCACCGGCAATGGCCAATGACTTGCGCACGATTAACTCGGCATCAAGTTCGGTGTTTTCAAGCAGCGCCCGCGCAGCAGACTGGGCAAAGGCGCCACCACTGCCGATTGCAATCAGGCCATGCTCGGGTTCCAGGACATCACCATTGCCGGTGATGATCAGCGAGTGCTCCGCGTCCGCAACGGCAAGCATGGCCTCGAGGCGGCGCAACATACGGTCAGTGCGCCAGTCCTTGGCCAGCTCGACTGCAGCCCGCAGCATATGACCGGAGTGCTTCTCTAGCTTGCCCTCGAAACGCTCGAACAGCGTGAAGGCATCGGCGGTGCCCCCGGCAAAACCAGCCAGCACCCGCTCCTGGTAGAGGCGCCGAACCTTGCGCGCCCCCTGCTTGATGACGACATTACCCAGCGTGACCTGACCGTCGCCACCGAGCGCAACCCGACCGCCACGACGGACCGAGACAATGGTTGTTCCGTGATATTGCTCCATGGGCGAATCGTACACTTGTGCAGGACTACAACCGTCTGTGAATGACTGACGGCACAGGAACCACAACGCTTAGTCTCGGCGGCCCCGCACGTCTGCCACCTCATGCAGACCCATCACAATGAACAACGCCGCAACGATCGAGCTAAGATCGATGAACAGCACAGTCAGACCGCGCGTCGCCATGGAGACCACCTCGTTGAGTAACTCACCGGCAGCGGAAAAATCCATTCGCAACAACAGTCTGCAATCGATCAGAATCTCGCTGCGAGTCAGGGCATATTCCCTGAGTGCCTCAATTTCGGCATCCATCCGACCGGAGATCTCTCCAACCAGCCGGAAGGCATCGCCCACGGCCCCGGAGCGGTACACGCCGTCAGCCGCACTGCCCTGGCCGGCACTCCCACCTGCAGCCAGGAGTCGAAACCCGGTGACCGGGGGCTCCCAGGGCGGCGGCGAAACCTCGTAGGTCACCGCGTAATCGACCGAAAGGTCCTCGAATTTGGTTTGCTGACCGAGCAGTCTGTGCGCAGCAAGTGCGAGCTTCCAGATTGAGTCATCATGATCTGCACGCCCGGTTTCAATTCCCTTGAGTGCCAACGCGAGCAACTGGTTTGCGCCGACGATTGACAGCGGGATCTTCCGAATCTCGCACTCACGCAGAAATTCACAGGCCAACGCAGCGCCCTGAGCATCACAGCTGACCAGGTTGCTGAAATCCAGCGTCACGGCCCGCCCCGTGGCATGGGCTTTTCGGACCTGATCGAATTGCCTGGTCGAAGTGGCATCGAGGCGGCTGTTCAGAAAGCGCACAGAGACCGTTGTCGGATTGCCTTCTGGTGTCAGACCGCTGGCCGCCCCCTCACGCCAGGACGGGGGAGACTGCTCGAAATGAGCTGCAAAATCGATGGAGAGCGCCTCAAACTGCTCGCGATCTCCTGAGGCCTGGAAAACATCCAGCAGCATCAACCAGGCCTGACGCTGCCACTGCTCGGGCAAGTCTTGGACAATGGCAGCGCGTAACGCAACCACGCAGCCATGAATCTGACCGTTGGCATAGAGAATGGCCGCCTCTTCAAGCTCGGGAGGTAGCGACGATGTACTGACCTCAATTCCGCCGAACCCGACATAGGTGTCGCCCAAGACGACTGACGTACTGTGATCCAGCGCCGGTTGAGCATCAGCATCATCGGCAAGATTGCGCAGCTGAGCAGGGCTCCGACTCATCGCTGCGGGGACGGGGCGCGCTCCGGCTGCGGCGATTGGCGGAGATTTTGGAACCTGAGTTGTGGCAATTGTCACCGGACGCGCCACCGAATGAGCCGTTCGCGCAGAGGCGGGGATCGGTCCGGGGCTGATGCCGGTTTCAGTCTGAGTCGGCGGCGCACTGCGGCCACTGGATGGATGAACGCTAGGCAAGGTCTGCGTCGTCGCAGACATCATTTCCGATTCGATCTGGTCGATTTTTTCAGCAGTTCGCCGCGCGAGCTCGCGCTGATGCTCCAGAGAATCTAATGCAGATGGCCCTGGTTCGGTCGTATCCGGGAAGCGTGGAGGTGCACCATCACGCTTTCGAACCGGATCCGGCTTATCCTTTCGTCCAAACAGAGAAAATGCCACATCCCGACCCTGCGTCTGTGCCGAATATCAGTTTAGCACCCGCCCCCTGACGGGAACATGTGCCAGGCGACCGCCCGTCCGAAACGGGCCCCACTCGTCAGATGCAGCGGAGCGGTTCAGTCACCGTACATCTTCTGACGCAGCTCCCGACGCTCCTGGGCCTCGAGGGACAGCGTTGCCGTCGGCCTGGCCAGCAGCCTGCGCAGTCCGATCGGCTCACCGGTCTCCTCGCAGTAGCCGTAATCGCCTTCATCGATCTGGACCAGCGACTGCTGGATCTTCTTGAGCAGCTTGCGTTCGCGGTCACGCGTGCGCAACTCAAGCGCATGCTCTTCCTCGATTGTCGCTCGGTCAGCAGGATCGGGGACGATGACTGTTTCGCGCAGATGCTCGGTCGTTTCGTCAGCGTTTTGCCGGATCTCCCGCTCCATTTCCCGAAGCCGTTCGCGGAAGAATTCGAGCTGAGCAGCATTCATGTATGCCGAATCCGGCATGGCCAGCAATTCAGCCTCGCTTGTAATCTTTTTCGCTTTTGTTCCAGCCATTTCTTCCCGGTCCTGTTCGGCGAGGGCCGATCTGTGTCTCTGAGTAATTGATCCGCGGTTTGAAGGGCGGCTGCATTTGGGTCTGTGCCGCCTTGCCCAGGCCTCAGGCCAGACACTGCTCCAAACCCTTGACGAAGATGTCGCGCGGAAGATTCCGACCGATGAACACCATCTTGCTCGACGGCTTTTCGTTGGCCTGCCAGCGACGCCCGAGATCAGCGCCCATCATCTGGTAGACCCCCTGAAAGACCGTCTGGCGGTCAGCGCCCTTCATATAGAGCACGCCTTTATACCGCAACATATCCTGCCCGTAAACCTGGATCAGACCGCCGAGAAAATCCTCAAGTTTGAGCGGATCAAACGGCTTTTTCGATCGGAACACGAAACTTTGAACCGCGTCGTCGTGTTCATGCTCGTCACTGGTAAGAAACTGCGGATCAATCTCAAGGACCGCATTCAGATTGAAACCACGGATATCAAGGACATCCGCGATATCGACCTGGCCGAAATGGACCGCCTTGATCGGCGCGCGAGGATTGATGCGGGTCAGACGCTCATGCAGCGCTTTCTGCCCCTCAGGACTTACCAGATCCACCTTGGACATCAGCAGCCGGTCGGCAAAGCCGACCTGTTCCTGCGCTTCCTTGTGCTCGTCAAGCTGCTTGTCACCATGCTTTGCATCGACGACCGTGATCACGGCATCAAGCAGAAAATAATCGGCAATCTCGTCATCAAGAAAGAAGGTCTGAGCAACCGGACCGGGATCGGCCAGGCCAGTCGTCTCAACAACAACCCGATCGAAGCTGATTTCGCCAGCCTCGCGGCGCTCGCGCAATTCGCCGAGGATCCTGATCAGATCACCGCGAACTGTGCAGCAGATACAGCCGTTATTCATCTCGACGATCTGCTCTTCACGATCCTGCAGCAGCAGATCATTATCAACCCCCTCCTCGCCGAATTCGTTCTCGATCACAGCGATCTTCAGACCGTGATCCTCCTTCAGAATACGGTTCAGCAGCGTGGTCTTACCGCTGCCCAGAAAACCGGTAAGGATCGTTACGGGTACATGCTTGGAAGTCATCTTTCGCTCTCCTGCAGGTCGCACAAGCGCTCCCGGGAAACCACTCCCGACGCGATGCACGACAATCGGCCCACCCGCCTGATGGCGCCGGGCAG
>JAURMJ010000127.1 GCA_030830765.1 Quisquiliibacterium sp. | reverse complement strand
CTTCTTGTACATCAGCGGCTGCGTGACAGCCGGAGTGTCCTGTTCGTTGTGTCCAAGCTTTCGGAAGCAGACGATGTCGACGACGACATCCTTTTGGAACTCGCGACGAAAATCGAGCGCGATCTGCGTGGCAAAGACCACTGCATCCGGATCGTCGCCGTTCACGTGCAACACCGGAGCCTCGATCATCTTGACGACGTCCGAACAGTAGAGCGTCGAGCGCGTATCGCGCGGATCGGAGGTCGTAAAGCCGATCTGGTTGTTGATCACAATGTGGACCGTCCCGAACGTGCCGTAGCCTCGGGTCTGGGCCATGTTCAGCGTCTCCATCACGACGCCCTGGCCTGCAAACGCAGCATCGCCATGCACGATCACCGGCAGAACCTGGCTGCCGTCTGTATCGCCACGACGGTCCATCCTCGCCTTGCAGGACCCTTCAACCACCGGATTGACAATCTCAAGGTGGGAGGGATTGAAAGCCAGCGAGATATGAACCGGACCACCCGGCGTTGAGATGTCGGCAGAAAAGCCCTGGTGGTACTTCACGTCTCCGGAAGGCAAATCGTCAGCATGCTGGCCTTCGAACTCGGCAAAGAGATCACGGGGCATTTTGCCCAGCGTGTTCACAAGCACGTTCAGGCGACCACGGTGAGCCATCCCGATCACGATTTCCTGGACGCCCTGGGAGCCAGCGCGCTGGATCAATCCATCCATGGCGGCAATGAAACTCTCGCCCCCTTCAAGTGAAAATCGCTTCTGACCGACATAGCGGGTATGCAGATATTTCTCAAGACCTTCGGCCGCGGTGATGCGCTCCAGGATCCGCTTGCGCTCGTCGGGGCTGAAGTTCGGCTTGGACCGCGTGCTCTCAAGGCGTTCCTGCAGCCAGCGCTTTTGCGCCGGGTCGCTGATGTACATGAATTCAGCGCCAATCGCGCCGCAGTAAGTGTCCCGAAGCGATTGCAGGATTTCGCGCAGCGGCGCCTGTTCGTAGCCAAAATAGGTGTTGGCTGCCGAATAAATGTTGGCGTGATCGCCCTCGGTGAAGTCGTAGAAAGCAGGTTCCAGTTCAGGAATAACCGGACGCTCCTGGCGCTTGAGCGGATCGATATCAGCCCAGCGGGTTCCAAGGAACCGATAAGCCGCAACCAAACTCTGCACAAAGACCTGCTGGCGCGCAGTGCTGGCATCGCCGCCCATGACGCGGGGCTGCAACGTGCCTTCCTTGGCGCGCTCGGCAAAAGACTGCACGATCGGCGCGTGCGCGACGTCGCGTGTCTGAGGATCCCCATCGGAAGCAGGCGCAGACTGCAGGTTATCGAAGTACTCCCGCCAGCGATCGGGAACCGATCCGGGATTATTCAGATAGCTCTCGTACAGTTCCTCGACGTACGGAGCATTACCACCGAACAGATAGGAGTTCGATTGGAACGCTTTCAACATGAGACTTCACCTTTAAAAACGAGCTTCTCGTTAAAGATGCTTGGCAACCCGCGCATCGCAGGTTGCCAACGACCTGCATCCGGCTTCCGGACGTGCAGGTTCGCGAACGCTACTCCCTTCTGAATCCCACCCGCGCCAGAACACACAGTCAAAGGACTGCTTTCAGAATGCAATGGGTTAAAAGGAGACGAGGGTTGAAACGTTTTCGGCCAAGCCTGGCAGGATAACATTGCCACCCCCTTTTTGCTTGACTTTTTGAGTCTTGATCTCCTCTGTCGCAGCCGTCCAACGCAGGGCTCCTGTCCTGCGGGCCGATCGCCCCCACATTTGCATGAATGTGACGTGTTGCCCGTGCAGCGGACCGAATGGCTTTGCGGGCGACCTGAGCCGCGCTAGACTCGCGACTGTCCAAAAAATCCCGCCAGCCGGGTCTGAAGGCTGGCGCCCGGTCTGCCATCGGAGGAGTTTCGTTGCAACCAACCGACACCCGCGATCCCGACTACTTCCACAAAGTCGTTGATTGCCAGTGGGCCTGCCCGGCCCATACACCAGTTCCAGAATATATTCGCCTGATTGCCGCCGGCCGGTACTCGGACGCCTACATGGTCAACTGGAAATCCAACGTTTTTCCCGGAATCCTGGGCCGCACCTGTGACCGCCCCTGCGAGCCGGCTTGTCGTCGCGGTCGGGTCGAGGAAGCGCAAGCGGAGAAGGCTGAACCAGTTGCGATCTGCCGCCTCAAGCGCGTTGCTGCTGACTACAAGGATGACGTCAGTGACCGCATGCCGAGACCGGCTGCGCGCTCCAATGGTAAGCGCGTCGCCTGTGTTGGCGCCGGCCCGGCAGCGCTCACTGTGGCGCGTGATCTGGCGCCGCTCGGCTACGAGGTGACTGTCTTTGAACGTGACCCGAAAGCTGGCGGCATGATCCGCACGCAGATCCCGCGTTTCCGGCTGCCCGAAGAGGTGATTGACGAGGAAACCGGCTACGTCTTGAACCTTGGCGTTGATTTCCGTTCTGGCGTGAGCATCGACTCGCTCAAGGATCTGCTCGGACAGGGTTTCGATGCAGTCTTCATCGGCTCGGGCGCCCCGCGTGGGCGGGATCTGAATATCCCGGGCCGTCAGGAAGCTGCGGCGAATATCCATGTCGGGATCGAATGGCTGGCATCTGTTTCGTTCGGTCATCGCGAAACAATCGGCAAGCGTGTGATTGTTCTGGGTGGCGGCAACACTGCCATGGACTGCTGTCGCACTGCTCGACGCCTGGG
>JAURMJ010000126.1 GCA_030830765.1 Quisquiliibacterium sp. | reverse complement strand
GCCGGTGATCGTGACGGTGATCTGCCGGATATGCAGCAGTGGTGGTGTCGGCGTTGTGGGACCCGCACCAGTCTTCAGGCAAGTCGTGGTTGCCGTACGGTCGGTGAGCGCGAAAGCAAGCTGCGTAATCTCGGTCAGCTGCTCATCGCTGACCGGCACCGTGCTGGTCGCCGTGTTGCCATCGGCCGCCAGCTGAACCAGCTCGATCGTCCCGTCGGTTGCATTGCGCTGGAAACGATAGGTCTCGTTCGCATCGACAATGCCATCGCCGTTGTTGTCGTAGCGATAGGTGAACTGCCCCGCGTTGGCCGCATCGATTTGCAGAAACGGATTGACCTGAATGCCGGGGGTGTTCGGATACCAGACCCCAGAGATCGAGTTGCCCCAGTAAGAAGCACGGCGGATGTCGCGCACGATCATGTCCATCGCGCCGCGCAGCTCGTTGTTCAACCGCGTGGTGCGCATCAGCTCATTGTTGCTGGTGAGGTGTCCGGCAAAAAGTGCCAGTGTGCCCGCCATCAGGATCAGCCCGAGAGTCAGGCCGATCATCAGTTCGATCAGCGTGACACCATGCTCGCGAGCACATCGGGTCAGGTGGCGTACTGATGATCCGGGTCCCACGCCGGGGAGCCGGCTCGCACCCTGGTTCCTCCTGGGATACGGGCGAAGATCGGCACTCACTGACATGTCGGATAGCCTCCGATCTTGCCTGAGGGTGCGCAAAGGCTCACCCGGCCGACGGCATTCACGGCAGCACGAAGATCTTTACCACCGCCGGCAGTGAAAGTGACCGTACCGCTTGCTGCGGCGCCGGTGTCATCGATGATCTGACCGCGTCTCGGATCGATCACATACCAGGCCTGCGAACCGAACGCAGCCTCGTCGATCTGCACATTGTTGAAATCGGATGACGAGACGGTCTTGATGCTGCAGCTGCCGGCGGTCTCACAATCGCACTGCGTGTTGCCTTCGTGGATTCCATAGCACCAGCTGCTGCCTGAGGTCACACTGACCGACACCGCTCGATTGCGTTGCACAGATTCCGACCTTGCAAACTGCAGATCGGTGTAAAGGTTGTTGGCAGCGCCCTTGACCTGTTCGCGCAGGCGAAATTCACTGAACGATGGCGCGGCCAGTGTTGCCAGCACACCAAGCAAGCCGATCACAATCATCAGCTCGACAAGCGTCATGCCGCGAAGTGCCCTGAACCGCACGTTCCGCTTACAACGCACAAGCCCTGTGCGCCGGTCGCAGGTCGCGGACCAGGATCTCATCAACGCCCCCAGCAGGTGTTCGTCGGCCCGTAGGTCGAAGTGTTGCCAGCCACCGCCACGGTGATGCTTGCGCAGGCGGTGTCTCCCGCCTGCTTGGCCTGCGCCGTGGCCGTAGCGGTGTAGCCGGTTGCGGAGACGCCACTGATCGACATCGCGTAATTTCCGTCGATGCTTGTCGCCGCGACATTCAGATCACTGAGCGCCGACGCATAACTGACGTTGTTCGAGCGCCAGCGCTCCTGCGCCTGCTGAATACGCATCAGTGCTTCGCGGGCCTCGGCGCGGCGTCCTGCGCGCACCTGGTTCTGGTAAGCCGGCAACGCGACGGTAACCAGAATCGCAACGATGGCCAGAACGATCATCAGTTCGATCAGCGTGAAGCCGCGCAGATTATTTTTCTGGATAGACATAGTGACGGATTTTCCTCAATGTCAAGCATGCCCCAAGGGCTGGCTTAAAGCTTGCCGATTCTGATCAGCGGTCGACAGAGGCAGATCGAAGCGGTCCGACGATGACGGCGAGCTGCAAAGGCATCACAGTTCAAGCATTGGCAACTCAGGGTCTGCCAGCGGAAAACACATTTCGCAGAGGGGGCGCTGGCGAAAATCACATCTGGCAATCCTGACCCCAAGACGGTACAACCGTCAGCTTGCCCCGGCTGGCGCAAGGATGCAATCAACCGCCATCACGCCCGGGCTTTCCCAGCAACTCGCGCAGGCGCCCAAGCTGCTGGCGGGCCGCCTGCTGCGTCACGGTTCGAGTCGATGAAGCGCCGGCCTGCAACTGCATTTCGCCGATGAACCGTGAAGGTTGCCGCGTGCGGGTCTCCCGAGCCTGACGCCGCTCCTTGCACCAGGTCAGCGTCAGGCTGCGCTGCGCCCGCGTGACAGCCACGTACATCAGCCGACGCTCTTCCTCGAGACGGGTCTGCTGTTCCTTATCGAACTTCTCCTCTTGCGCATTGCCGGCATCTTCTTCGGTGAATCCGCCGTGGTGCGGCAGCATGCCCTCCTCGCAGCCGGCGATGAACACATGCGGAAACTCCAGCCCCTTCGATGCATGAACCGTGGTCAGGCGGACCGCATCGGTGTCGGAATCATCACGATCAAGCTGCGACAGGATGGCGACGCTTTGCGCCAGCTGCAGCAGGGTTGACCCGTCTTCTTCGGCCCGTTTCTTGAGCCAGTCAACGAAGTCGGTCACGTTCTGCCAGCGCGCAGCGGCCTGCTTGTCATCCAGAGTCTCAAACAGATGTGCACGATAGCCGATCGCCGTGATCAATTCCTCAAGCACCTCAGCAGCCGGTTCGCGGGCAGACCGCCAGCCGATCCGGTTGATGAACTCGCCGAACTCGCGCAGCGGCGCCAGCTGCCGGGCGGCAAGCCGCGACTCGAAGCCGCTCTCAAACAAGGCTGCGAACATCGATACGTGGCGCATCCCGGAGTATTCGCCCAATGCAGTCAGCGTGGCCGCCCCAACCCCGCGCTTGGGCGTGGTGATCGCACGGATGAAAGCCGGATCGTCCTCATCATTGGCCAGCAGCCGCAGATAGGCCATCAGATCACGGATCTCGGCACGCTCAAAGAATGACTGCCCGCCGGACAACAGGTAAGGGATCTTCTCCTTGCGCAGCGCCTGCTCGAAGACCCGCGCCTGGTGATTGCCGCGATACAGAATTGCGTAATCGGAAAAACGCGTACGGCGCTCAAACTTGTGCGCCTGCAGGCGCATCACGACCGATTCAGCCTCCTGCTCGTCACTGTCACAGGCCACCACCGAGATCGGGTCGCCGATGCCCAGCTCGGACCACAGCTTTTTTTCATGCAGTTTCGGGTTATTGGAGATCAGCTGATTGGCAGCCTTCAGAATGGTCAGGCTTGAACGGTAGTTCTGCTCGAGCTTGATGACTTTCAGCGCCGGAAAATCCTCAGCGAGCCGGGCCAGATTCTCCAGCGTCGCTCCGCGCCAGCCATAAATTGACTGGTCATCGTCGCCCACGGCAGTGAAGGCTGCACGTGGACCGGTCAACAGCTTGAGCAGCTCATACTGGCAGGCATTGGTGTCCTGATACTCGTCGACGAGCAGATAACGCAGACGCTCACGCCAAGCCTGCGCCGCCTGCGGATGTTCACGCAGCAGACGCACCGGAAGCCCGATCAGATCATCAAAGTCAACCGCCTGATACGCATTGAGCGTGGCCGCATAGTCTCGAAAAGCGCGTGCAATCTGATGCTCAGATTCGTCGGCGGCCTGCGCAAGCGCCTCGTCTGCGTCGATCAGCGCATTCTTCCAAAGCGAAATGCAGCTTTGCGCTGCCCGCAGCAGCTTGCGATCAGTCGTTGCGAGCGCCTGCTGCAGGATCGCCATCGAATCATCGGAATCGAGAATCGAAAAACTTGTCTTCAGGCCGAGCAGCTTGCAATCGCGGCGCAGCATCTGCACGCCCAGCGAATGAAACGTACTGACCAACGGCCGGTCCTTATCGGGCAACCGGACCAGCTTGCCCAGCCGCTCGGCCATCTCGCGGGCCGCCTTGTTCGTGAACGTGATCGCCGCGATCGCCGACGGATTGAACCCCGCATCGACCAGGTGGGCGATCTTCTGCGTGATGACCCGTGTCTTGCCACTGCCTGCGCCAGCAATCACCAGGCACGGGCCATCCAGATAGCGGATTGCCTCGCGCTGCGCAGGATTCAGGTTGGCGGGGAGTGTGACTGACATGGGGTGTAGGGGCGCGATTCTAACGGAGGACTTCGGCGATGCGAGGTCGATGCAGGTCTGATCCATGATCAGACCACTCAGATTTCCTGCGGATCAACCTCCAACGTCCAGCGCACTGGCGTGCGGATCGCATCAAGCTGGCTTTGCCAGGTATCGATGAAGGCATGCAATACGGGTCGCGAAGGCGATTCGATCAGCAGCTGCGCACGCTCCTTGCCAGCCACTCGCATCATTGGCATCGGGACGGCGTCGAACACCTGCACGGACTGCTGAGCAGAGGCAGCGACCCCGTCTGCCGGACCCGACGCAAGACTTCGCCCGAGTTGCACAGCCTGCGCAAGAAAGTCCAGCGCCGTCTGCAGCACCGGAGCCTCGGCGCGCAGCAAGGCCAGAAACATGAACGGCGGCAATCCCGCCTCTTGTCGCTCAGTCAGCAGGCGATCGGCAAAGCCGTCGTAATCATGCCGAGTCAGGGCAGCAAAGAGCGGATGGGTGCCGAAGCGGGTCTGCACAATCACGCGGGCTCCCTGTGCACCGCGACCTGCCCGACCCGAGACCTGCATCATCAGCGCGAACAGCCGCTCAGGCGCCCGAAAGTCTGCTGAAAACAGTGCGCCATCGACATCAAGCGCTGCAACGACGCTCAGGCGCCTGAAATCGTGACCCTTGGCAAGCATCTGTGTACCAACCAGGATATCGACCTCACCGGCATGCGCGGCATCGATCGCCTGACGAGCTGCGTGACGTCGGCGGGCCACGTCGCGGTCAACCCGTGCGATCCGTGCCCCGGCGAACAGCTCGGACAGGCCTTCCTCAATCCGCTGCGTGCCACGACCAACCGGTTTCAGATCAACATTGCCGCATTCGGGGCAGTGATGCGGCACTGGACCTTCTGCCGCGCAGTGATGGCAGACCAACCGGTAGGAGGACGGTCGACCAGGCGCGCCGGTCCGCTTCGATCCAAGGGGAACGGACTGCGCCGCGTCCTGCGGCCGCTGCGCGGCGTTCGGCCGCCCCTCCCGATGCAGCACACGATAGGCGCTGCAATGATCACACTGGCTTAGCCAACCGCAGGCTTCGCAGCCCAGCACCGGCGCGTAACCGCGTCGGTTCAGAAACACCAGCGCCTGCTGGTTGCGCGCCAGCGCGTCGGAAATAGCCTCGACCGTCTGCGGCATCAGTCCGTGACGAAGCTGGCGTGGCTGCGGTTCGATCAGGTGCAAGGCAGGCAGAACACCGCCCCCCACACGGTTCGGCAGGCTCAACAAGCGATATCTGCCTCGCCGGGCCGCCAGCCAGGATTCAAGGGACGGCGTGGCAGAACCAAGAACGATCGGAATCCGGCGCTGCTGCGCGAGCGCGACCGCCAGATCCCGCGCGGAGTAACGCACCCCTTCCTGCTGCTTGTAGGACGCATCATGCTCCTCATCGACGACGATCGCAGACAGGCCGGGCAATGGCGTCAGGATAGCCAGCCGCGTCCCGACAATGACGCGCACGCGACCCTCGGCAGCCGCCAGCCAATGCGCGGCCCGTTCGCCATCGGCCAGCTCGCTATGCAACACCGCGACCGGCTCTCCGGAGAATCGCTGTTCGATCTGACGAATCAGCTGGGGTGTCAGAGCGATTTCGGGAACCAGGAGCAGGACCTGTGCCGTTGCGCTGCGCTGCAGGACGGCGGCAAGCCAGTGCAGATAAACCTCGGTCTTGCCACTGCCGGTAACGCCGTGCAACAAGTGCACGGCGAACTGCCCGCAGTCAACCAGCGCGTCCAGCGCAACGCGCTGCTCGGCCGTGAGCGCCGGCGGCGTCGACACCGGGACTGATTCCGCGTTCGCAAGCAAGCGCGCGGCACGCACTCGGGCGCGATGAAATGCCGAACCCCGCGCCTTTGGCGATGGCGGGCTTCGGAACAGTTTGGGCACAGCCGGCAGTGCCACCTCGCCGAAACCACGGTGATAGTAACGGGCAGCAAATTCCAGCAATTCGAACCAGGCAGGGTCCGGTGCCGGCGCATCGGCAATCACCGAGAGCAGATCTCGCAACTTTTCCGGCGACACCTCCGAGTGCTCGAGCAGTTGCGTCACCAGGCCGACCCTGCGCGCCCTGCCCCAGGGAACCAATACCCAGCTGCCCCGCAGCACCTGTCCTTCCAAGTCGGACGGCACGCGATAATCGAAGCCCATGGCGCCCGGCACATCGACGGCGATACGGGCAATTCGATGAGGCTCGGTACCGGCAGAGCTAGATTTCACTTTAAGTGTGTTAACTAAAACGTAATAATTCCAAGGGAAATTCGAGTCGTTCACAGAAGCTGTGGATAAATCTGTGAGTATCTTGCCCCGATCGCCTTGAATCCCACACTCCACGGGCCTCTGAGGTCCATTGCCTGCTTTTTTGTCAAAAATTTCTTCTTGTTTTTCAATGACTTAGAGAAGGCCATTTCCGTTGGCGCGCCGGTCGAGTACAGCCGGCGACGGTCCGCGTAAGTGTTTATAAGTCAAGCGCCTACATCTCGAAATTTTTCATTTGTTGCATTTTCGAGACCGCTGTCAGACGGGATGAACAAGAAGTGAGGACGCGCTCACGTTCGAAGGTGCATCTTTCTGCTGTGGGTGTGCACAGCCTCGACCAGCGCGGCAACATGATCCGGCGGCGTGAATTGTGAAATCCCGTGGCCAAGGTTGAAGATGTGCCCGGTTCCCGCCTTTGGACGACCAAAACTGTCCAGGACATTGATTGCCTCAACGGCAACCTGCTCGGGTGAGGCGAACAGCGCCATCGGGTCAAGATTGCCCTGAATGGCACAGCGATCACCGACCCGGGCTCTGGCCTGTGCGAGATTGACAGTCCAATCGACACCGAGGGCGTCACAACCAATGTCGGCAAGCTGCTCGAGCCACAGCCCACCCCCCTTCGTGAAGACGATACACGGTACACGCATGGCCGCTGACGAGCCTGGTTCAGCCTCAAGATTCAGGGCCGCAATAACCTGGCGCATGTAGGCAAGCGAAAACTGCTGGAAGGCACCATCGGCCAGCGCACCGCCCCAGGAATCAAAAATCATCACGGCCTGGGCACCCGCTTCGATCTGCGCATTCAGGTACGCGGCGACGGCCCGCGCATTGACCTCCAGAATCCGATGCAGCAGATCGGGCCGGGAATAAAGCATCGTCTTGATGCGTCGGAAATCATCGCTGGCGCCGCCTTCAATCATGTAGCAGGCCAGTGTCCAGGGACTACCCGAGAACCCGATCAGCGGTACCTTGCCACCCAGGGCTGCTCGGATCGTACGGACCCCGTCCATCACATAACGCAGCTCCTGATTCGGATCAGGCACCGCAAGTTTTGCAACATCGGCCTCATCGCGAACCGGGTTCTTGAACTTGGGCCCCTCGCCTTCAGCAAAGTAAAGACCAAGACCCATCGCATCGGGAATGGTCAGAATGTCCGAAAAAAGAATGGCAGCATCAAGGGGATAGCGGGCAAGGGGCTGCAAGGTCACCTCGCAGGCCAGTTCCGGGTTCTTGCACAGATTCAGAAAGCTGCCGGCTCGAGCGCGGGTGGCGTTGTACTCCGGGAGATAGCGGCCTGCCTGTCGCATCAGCCAGATCGGCGTGTACTCCGTCGGTTCACGCCGAAGCGCGCGCAGAAAAGTGTCGTTGGCGAGTTTGGTCACAGCTTTATTTTACCGGCGCACAGCCGGACTCTCCGATTGGAATTGGATGATTCGAAAGGCGGTCAGCCTGGCGCATCAGACCCAGGCGAGTGGCCTGGTTCCAGCGCCTTGACGGTGGCTGACCTGAACTCCATGTACCAGATCGCCAGGGTCATCCCGACGCTGCCGAAAATCAGCATCCACGGATTGACCAGCCACAGCAGCAGCGGAATCGCAAAGTAATAGGTGCGCAGACCCTGCGTGTAATTCTCCCCGGCCAGAACATTGAGCCGGGACGCCTTGGCGATCAGACGATCGTCTTCTTGCAGCAAGTCGCGCCGAGCCGGATAGGCGCCTACGATGATGTTGGCCAGGTTGTACTGTCGCAGCGACCAGGTAAATCGCAGAAAGGCGGTCGCAAACACCAGTGTCAGCGCCAGAGCCTTCATTTCGAGCAGTTCGTGAGAGATCCGGGTCGCAAAGGGCAGCTTGGCCAGCACCTCCGCGCTTTGGTCCAGGGAATTCAGGAGTGCAACGAATCCGCCCAGGATCAGCAGAGTTGTCGATGAAAAGAAGGTCGCACTCTGGGCCAGGCTGCCGATCAGGGCGACATCAGTAATCCGGTTGTCCCGATGGTAGGCCTCGCGCATCCAGATGCTGCGGTACTTGATGAGAGCACCCATCACGCTGGGCATGCGTGTGTGGGCATGGGCTGCCCATGCGCTATAGCCAAGCCAAAGCCCGAGCCAAAGGGCCAGGCCGATCCAGTCGAGTAAAGTCAGTGCATTCATCGTCGTTGCGGGTCATTGTCGCATTCAACGATCATCGGTCAATAAAGGCTGCAACTGGCCGGCCGACAGCACACTGATCCCCGCTTTGGCCGAACGCATGGCCTGCAGCGCGACCCGGGCCAGCTGTTCGGAGGTCAACTGGGGAATTGAGCGCGGCACCATCAGCATCTGCAGACTCATATAGAAATTCGCAAATCGCTGCAGCAAGTTGGCCGCACTGCGCCCGCCTTGCCGCACCGGGCGCAGAACGATCACACTTTCGTAGGGTAATTGAGCGACATCCAGTTCGGTTGAGTCGCCCAGACCTCGATGAATACTGCCCATCTGATGCCAGGCCGAGGTCGGACTGATCATGACCAGGCGACGCGCCCCGGCAGCAACCGCAGCCTGCGCAACGGCAAGCAGGTTGGCCAGATGGACCTGCACGAACGGCGCATCCCGCCCGTAGAAGGATCGCGCGCTCCGGTCATCAGCCTCACCGAGCAGAATGAAGACATCGTCCAACTGCGGCAGCTCGTGTCGCTCAGCCAGCCGCAGCCGGGGCAGACCCAAGGCCATCTGCCCTTCTGCCAGAACGACGACTTCTCGGTAATCGCTGCTTGCAAGCAGCCGATTGAGCAAGGCCTCGCCCGGACGTCCAACGGCCCCTGCGATCAGTGCGACGCCGCTGGACATTCGGTGCTCAGATCACCAGTTCGATCAGCGACGGCCCGGGGGTTGCGACAGAGGCCTTGAACTGGGCCGCGAACTCGCTCAGATCGGTTGCCCGCGTCGCGGGGACGCCCATACCGCGCGACATCGATACCCAGTCAAGCTCAGGACGATCCAGATCGAGCATCTGCGCGGCTTTCGGGCCGGCGGTTCCGGCACCAACGCCAGAGAGTTCTCCGCGCAGAATCCGATACTGGTGATTTGCGAAGATCACGACGGTTGCGTTGACACCCTCACGCGCCATCGTCCAGAGGGCCTGCGGGTTGTACATGCCACTGCCGTCGCCCTCCAGAACCACCACCCGGCGATCAGGAGCGGCAATCCCGGCACCCACGGCGGTCGGCATCGCGAATCCAATCGCACCGCCCATCCCCGTCAGCCAATCATGCGGAGCGGATCCCGCCGTCAGGGGGCCGAAGGCACGGCCGGTCGTGACCGCCTCATCAACAACGATCGCGTTCTCGGGAATCAGCGCCGTGAGGACAGCTGCGATGCCTTCGGGGGTCGGTGCGCCCGTCGGCAATGTATCGCCGGCACTACGTTGGGCGATGCCCGCAGGCGCGAGGGACCCTGCACCAAGCTCATCGGCAAGCGACTGCAGCGCATGTTCAAGATCGTGGTGATAGTCAGCCAGCTGGGTCAACACGCTGCCTTCCGGCGCAAACAGGCTTGGTTTGTCCGGATAGGCAAAGAACGCGACGGGGCGACGCGCCCCCACCATCACGATACGCTTGAACGGCGCCAAAGCCGCCAACGAAGGATCAACGGCGTACGGCAGTCGGGGGGCCAGCACACGACCTGCACCCCGAGCAAGCTTCGCGGTGTAAAACTCGGACATCACTTTGCAGCCGGTCTTGGCGGCAATGCGACCCGCGATTTCCAATGCTTTTGCACTGAGGCCCTCACCACCGACCAGCAAGACCGCGGGATCACCGCTGACAAGCTCTTTGGCTGCAGCCTTGACAGCCTCATTCGAGACCTTCTCGGCAAGGCTGGCCTGTGCAATCCGAGTGCGCAGATCGGCACGGGCACGTTCGGCAGCCTGCGGATCAGCAACCTCGTTCCAGGCCGTGTCGGCAGGAAGCACCAGGGTCGAGATCCGACCGGGTGCCTTGTTAGCCTCGATGATGGCCTGTGCGCCATCGGCGGTGATGGCATCGGCGGAGGCACTGGTCTGCACCCAGTGTGACATCGGACGGGCGACGCCTTCGATGTCTGAGGTCAGTGGCGCATCCAGCGCAACGTGGTAGCTCGCATGTTCTCCGACGACGTTGACGATGCCCGAGCGGGCCTTGCGCGCGTTGTGCAGGTTGGCCAGGCCGTTGGCCAGGCCTGGTCCGAGGTGCAACAGCGTGCTTGCAGGCTTTCGCGCGATCCGCCAGTAGCCGTCGGCAGCACCCGTGACGACGCCCTCGAACAGACCGAGGACGCAGCGCATGCCGTCGATTCGATCCAGGGCAGCGACAAAATGCATCTCCGACGTGCCCGGGTTCGTGAAGCAGACATCCACATCGCCGGCGAGCAGCGTGTGGACCAGGTTTTCGGCTCCGTTCATCGTTAGTCTCTATTGTTTGGTTTGTACGCCGCCCAAGCTTACCCGAGTGTGGGGTCTTCAACTCGGCAGATCAGAGCGCTTGAACGGTGTCCTCGACGCCTGCTGCCGCAAGGATCGGAATCCGATCCCCGGAGACAGGGTTCCGCAGAGGAAAGCCCCGGGACATGGGCACCGGAAGCAGAACAAATCAGAGAGGTGGTCAGTGCTGGGGCGAAGGCCCGCACAGGTCATGCAGAGCGCAGCGCGGACCCGTCGGTGCGACCGGTCCGCGGCGAAGAAGGGTTACCTGCGCTGACGGAAGCGGCGCAGCGCTGCGATCTGCGCAGCCATGATCGCAAATTCGGACTGGGCACGGGCAAAGTCAATGTCGCTCTTGGCGTTCGCCATGGCTTCTTGAGCAGCCTTGTGAGCCTCCTCGGCCTTGGCTTCGTCCAGATCGGTCCCGCGGATCGCAGTATCAGCCAGCACGGTCACACGACGCGGCTGAACTTCAAGAATGCCGCCGGCGACGAAAACAAATTCCTCGTCATCACGGCCCGCCAGTTTGATTCGCACCGCACCCGGACGGATGCGGGTGATCAGCGGGGTATGCTGGGGGTAGATGCCAAGCTCGCCAGTTTCGCCAGGCAGCGCGACGAATTCAGCTTCGCCCTCGAAAATTGAGGACTCAGCGCTGACAACGTCGACGTGAATGGTTTGGGTCATGGTCGCTCCGTGAAGTGCACGTCGGCGCGAAGGGCTCGCCCTCGCGCCGTCCTGGCATTACTGCAGGGTCTTGGCATTTTCGAAGGCCTCTTCGTTCGTGCCAACCATGCAAAAGGCCTGCTCGGGCAGCGCGTCACAGTCACCGTTGACGATCATCTGGAAGCCACGGATCGTGTCTTTCAGTGAGACGTACTTGCCCGGCGAGCCGGTGAAGACCTCGGCCACGTGGAACGGCTGCGACAAGAAGCGCTGGATCTTACGGGCGCGGGCCACAGCCAGTTTGTCCTCGGGAGACAGCTCGTCCATTCCAAGAATCGCGATGATGTCACGCAGCTCTTTGTAGCGCTGCAGCGTCGCCTGAACCGAACGCGTGGTCTGGTAGTGCTCCTCACCGATGACGTTCGGGTCGATCTGGCGCGATGTGGAGTCCAGCGGATCCACGGCGGGGTAGATCCCCAGCGAAGCGATGTCACGCGACAGCACGACGGTTGCATCAAGGTGGCCGAAGGTGGTTGCCGGTGACGGATCAGTCAGGTCGTCGGCGGGCACGTAGACAGCCTGGATCGAGGTGATCGAACCCGTCTTCGTGGAGGTGATCCGCTCCTGCAGGCGACCCATTTCCTCGGCGAGCGTCGGCTGATAACCCACAGCTGACGGCATACGACCCAGCAGCGCGGAAACTTCAGTACCGGCCAGCGTGTAGCGGTAAATGTTGTCGACAAAGAACAGGATGTCACGCCCTTCGTCACGGAAACGCTCGGCCATCGTCAGGCCGGTCAGTGCGACCCGCAGACGGTTGCCCGGGGGCTCATTCATCTGGCCATAGACCATGGCCACCTTGGATTC
>JAURMJ010000125.1 GCA_030830765.1 Quisquiliibacterium sp. | reverse complement strand
ATCATCCTGCGCAATTACCAGCCGATGCGCAGCTACTTCGAGCGCGAACTGGGCGCGCCGGTCGATGTGTCGACCGGTACAAATTTCAGGGACTTCAGCAGCCGCACGTTCAAGGGCGAGTACGACCTGATCATCACTGCACCGAATCTTGGCCGCGTCGCCCAGATCGACGCGAACTGGGACCTGCTCGCCATCTATGAGCCGAAAATCCCCGCGCTGGTCGTCTCATTGAAGAGCAACGCCGATGACAAACCGGAACAGGTCCGCGGCAAGGCAGTGGCCATGGCCAACCCGCAATCACTGGTTGCGCTGATCGCCAAGCGCTGGCTTGCGGAAAAACAACTGATCGCCGACAAGGACTACAAAGTCGTGGTCGCCGCCAACGACGACAGCCTGGGCGCAGTCCTGAACAGTGGCGCAGCGCCTTGGGCTGTCATGAGCATGGGCGAATTCAAAGCCAAACCACAGGCGATGCGTGACACGCTGCGGATCGTTCAGGAGATCACCAAGGTGCCAGGCTTCTATGTCATGGCAAATCCGAAGCTGTCGGCCGAAAAGCGCAAGCAGTTGCAGTCACTGATGCTGGCATTCCCAAAATCAGCTGAGGGACCGGAATTCTTCAAGCTGTCTGGCTTCAAACATATTCGCCCGATTGAACCGACCGACATGAGCTTTCTGGATCCGTTTCTTGACGGGACACGACAGGGGCTTGGCCTGAAGCCCTGACCCAGGAAGTATCGACATGTTCAGGCTTCCGGGCAGTTTTCGGGCCAAACTGATCTGGGCCTTTTTCGGGCTGCAGTTGATCACGCTCGTGCTGGTCGGAATCACCACGATCATTCAACTGGACAGATTCCTTGAAGCATCACTGGAACGACGCATTGCCCAGCTCAAACCATCGCTGAACGCTGCGCTCGCAGTGCCCATGGCACAGCGCGACTATGCCTCGGTGGCCGCGATTGTTGAAGAACTTCATGTCGGCAGGGATCTGATCCACATTGAAATCTACGACGTTGCCGGCAACAAGATTGCCAGCGCCGGAACCGGACTTGCCGCAATACCGCAGGAGTATCAAGTCAGATCAGACGCAGGCAGTCCGCAGTACCCGGGCACCTTGCTAAGCTCGACTGCACCGATCATTTCAAAGATTCAGCTTGAATTGGCCGGACAAGCTGTCGGCGCCGCCCGTTTTGCCTTGTCACGCCAGGAGATCCGCGAAGCACGGGAGGGGATGTTCCTCTCCGTCCTCGTGGTCGGGCTGCTGATGTCCCTGATCGTCGCTGGCCTGGTCTGGATGCTTGGGGTCGCGCTCACCCGCCCGCTTGATGTCCTGGTTACTGCAGCGCGCGACCTGCGCGCAGGGAATTTCGATCTTGAAATCGACTCATCTCGCACGGATGAATTCGGCACCTTGATGCGGGCCTTCAATCAGCTCAGCGAGCAGCTCCAGCGCAGGATCAGCGAGCTTGTCAAAAGCGAAGCCCTGCAGCGCAGCTACCTCGAAGAATCCAGGGCTCGCGGTGTTTCGCTCGACGAGGCCCTGACGGCAGCCCATGCGCTCAACGAATCAAAGTCTCAGTTCATTGCGCACATGAGTCATGAGATCAGGACTCCGCTGAACGCAATCATCGGTCTGAGCGAGCACCTTGCCAGCACGGACCTGACCCACGAGCAGCACGAGCAGTTACGACTGATTCGCTCCAGCGGCGATGCACTGCTCATCATTGCCAATGACCTGCTTGATTTCTCCAAGATCAATGCCGGACATCTTGAGCTTCGTCAGGACCAGATCCGGATCCGGGAAATGCTGACTGACATTGTGGCAAGTCACCAGGCAACCGCGCGCGGTCGTGGACTGCAACTGACACACGGCGTAAGCCCGGGGATCCCTGAAGAATTCGTCGGTGATCAGGCCAGGACGCGTCAGGTTCTGGACAATTTAATCGCCAATGCACTGAAGTTCACCGCACAGGGCAGTGTCGATGTACGCCTTGAGCTTGATGCGAAGGAAATGCTCTCCAAGCGGCCAACAACGCAAGACCTCCCAGGTGATCCGGGCGACGCGCTGCCGCTCGTCTTTACCGTCAGCGATACAGGCATCGGCATCGCCGCCGACAAGCTGGAGCAAATTTTCGAGCCATTCGCTCAGGAGGATCATTCAATCACACGCCGATTTGGCGGCACCGGTCTGGGACTGGCCATCTCAAGACGACTGGCGCGTGCGATGGGTGGCGATATCCGGGCCAGCAGCCAGAAGGGTCAGGGCAGCCGGTTCGAATTCAGTCTGCAGGTAAACAAGCTTGCAGCCACTGAAGACCGGCTTTTGCCCCTGCAGGGCGCGCCAAGTGCAGAAGCCTCCCAGCCTGAATCAAACTCCAAGGCGAACCCGATCGGCGATGCGAAAAAGTTGGCAACGGCTGAGGCTTATGCCGTCGATCATCCCGGCAGCGATCCAAGCCAATTGCAGGTCCTGCTGATTGAGGACAATCCAGTGAACCGGCAGGTCTTCCAATTGATGCTTGAGCGCCTGGGCCATCATGTCACCCAGGCGGAAGACGGTCAGGCTGGCATCCAAGCCTGGCAGGCCAACCAACCTGATCTGATCCTGATGGATGTGCAGATGCCCGTGCTCGATGGACTCAGTGCGACCCGGCGGATTCGTGAACTTGAGCAGCAATTGACCCCTGCCGCCCACACCCCGATCATTGCATTGACCGCCAATGCGATGGTCGACGATGTCAAGCGCTGTCTGGAGGCTGGCATGGACGATTTTCTTGCCAAACCTTTACGCATCGCAGAGTTGGCCAAGGCGATCGAGAAATGTCGCGAAGCATTCGCTGCCACCGATGCGCTGGCACATAAAGCCTCCGATCCGTCTTTCGCACCCATGAAGTCCGGTCAATGATGCAGTTGCCAGTCAGGCCGGTGTGAACGGAGTCATTGATGAACGAAGAGCTCTCAATCGAAACCGTGCGGCAATGGATCTCCAAGGCACAACGCATTGTTGCGCTGACTGGTGCAGGCATTTCCACCGATTCGGGCATTCCGGATTTCAGAGGTCCGCAGGGCGTCTGGACCCGCAACCCGCAGGCCGAAAAACAATCGACGATCCAGAACTATCTGGCCGATGCCCAGGTCCGTCGCGCCAGCTGGCAAAGTCGCCTGAGCAATCCAGCCTGGCAGGCGCGCCCGAACAGTGGTCACCTGGCTTTGCTCGAGCTCGAACGGCGCGGACAGCTGCATGCACTGATCACACAGAACATTGATGAACTGCACCAGATTGCCGGTAACTCGCCCGACAAAGTGATTGAGGTGCACGGCACCATCCGACGCACGATGTGCTGGTCCTGTGGTGAGAGACTTCCAACCGAAAAGACGCTGGCGCGTGTGCGTGCCGGCGACCTCGATCCGCATTGCCTGCGTTGCGGCGGCATCCTGAAAAGCGACACCATCTCGTTTGGGCAGGCGCTCGTCCCGGAGGTGATCGATCGCGCGATGCGCGTGGCCGGCGAAGCCGATCTGATGCTGGCCATCGGATCAACGCTGCAGGTTTATCCGGTGGCGGGCGCAGTGCCGGCCGCCTGTCATGCAGGGGCACGCCTTGTGATTATCAATGCCCAGGAGACTGCGTTTGATCATCTGGCTGATGCCGTGATCCGCGACTCGATCAGCGAAGTCCTGCCGATGCTCTGCCGACCATAAAGCCCGGCTCGACATACGGAACATTGGGGTACCCCTCAAAGCACTGACCGCCGCCTCGCCCGTCTTTCGGGCTAAGCTCTGAGACGGATCCAGGTCAATCACGTCAACAATGCCCGAACCCTACGCTTTTGATGATTTGTTGCGACGACGCATTGCACGCATGGTGGCGTCGTTTGCAGCCGCGCCCGCGCTTGCCGAACATGCCTCGCTCAAACGCGCAGCGGTTGCGATCACGCTGGTGGCCTCGGGCGGCGACGCGGCGTTTCTGCTGACCCGGCGCACGTCCAGACTGCGGGCTCATGGTGGTCAGTGGGCGCTCCCCGGCGGACGCCTGGATTCCGGCGAAACCGCAATCGATGCAGCGTTACGTGAACTGCACGAGGAAATCGGCCTTCGGGCAAGTCCTGACGACGCACTCGGCTGTCTGGATGATTACCCAACCCGCTCAGGCTACCTGATCACCCCGGTTATCGTCTGGGCGGGTCCGGCCCCTCAGCTTTTTCCGAATCCGGATGAAGTCGAATCGGTGCACCGGGTTACGCTGTCCCACATTGCCGATGACGATATTGTGAGCTTTGCAAGCATTCCCGAGAGCGACCGGCCACTGATCCGGATGCGTATGCTGGACAACCAGATCCATGCGCCGACCGCTGCCCTGCTCTACCAGTTCCGCGAGCTGCTGGCCGGGCGCCAGACGCGCGTTGCGCATCTGGAGCAACCCCGTTTCGCCTGGCGCTGAACCGCCGGGCTTCACCGGCCCGTCTGCCAGGCGACAGCGGCTGCACTGCGGTACCCTCACATCCACGCTCATCATCAATCCACAGCCAAGCCAAGGAATTCAGACGATGGAAACGGTCTCGACCGAACAACGCATCCGGGTCACGATCACCGACGGTGTCGCAGACGTGCGCCTGAGCCGCCCGGACAAGATGAATGCCCTGGATCAGGCAATGTTCGATGCACTGATCGATGCCGGCACCTCGCTGATCGGTCATCCTCAAGTGCGCGCCGTGGTGATTTCCGGCGAAGGTCGTGCGTTCTGCGCGGGACTGGACATGGGCCGTTTTGAGAAAATGCAGGCGACGTCCGGCTCAGGCACAGCGCCCGATTCCGGCGATTCAACCAACCAGCCGCCTTCGAACGAATGGCGACTCGGTCGCCGCACCCATGGCCTGTCGAATGCTTCGCAATATGCAGCGATGGTCTGGCGCGATATTCCGGTGCCGGTCATCGCGGCCGTGCACGGCGTAGCACTGGGTGGCGGCTTTCAGGTCGCGCTCGGGGCTGACATCCGCTTCGTCGCCCCTGATACGAAGATGTCTGTCATGGAAATCAAATGGGGCCTGGTACCCGACATGGGCGGCGTCGAGCTGATGCGCCACCTGGCCCGCGGCGATGTGGTCCGCGAACTGACTTTTTCCGGTCGCATCTTCAATGGTGTCGAGGCCGGTCAACTGGGCTTTGCCACGCATGTCTGCGACAACCCCTACGAACGCGCAATGGCACTGGCCCGCGAGATCGCAGGCAAGAATCCGCATGCGATCCGCGCCGGCAAGCGACTGATGCAGCTGGCCGAAACAGCAGATGCTGCTGCCATTCTTCAGGCAGAGAGCAGCGAGCAGATTGCGCTGCTGGGCAGCCCAAACCAGATCGAGGCCGTGGCCGCAAACATTCAGAAGCGAGCT
>JAURMJ010000124.1 GCA_030830765.1 Quisquiliibacterium sp. | reverse complement strand
CAGCGCGGCCGCATCGCCGATGCCTGTCTGAAGGAAAGCCAGCACATCATCCAGGTTCGCAATCGAAATCACCGGAATGCCGTATTGCGCATGCACTTCCTGTACGGCTGAGTGCTCGGTCGGTGCATCGGCCGTGCCACCGCGCTCGCGACGAAACCCGTTCGATGCGCAGCAAGGAAGACGCGCATGACTACCGCTACTTCCCGGACCCTGATCTGCCGACGCTGGTCATCGAACCGGCCTGGATTGAGACGGTGCGTGCGTCGCTGCCCGAACTGCCTGCGCAGCTGCGCGAGCGCTACATGCTCGACTACGCGCTGAGCAAATACGACGCGACTACACTCAGTGCATCGCGTGAAGTGGCGCAGTACTTTGATGCCTGCGTCGCAGCGCTGGCCGCAACAATTCCTCCCGCCGGCCAAGAGGCTGCCCGTACTCAGGCCAAGCTGGTCGCCAACTGGGTGATGGGCGATCTGGCTGCGGCGCTGAACCGCGAAGGCATCGAGGTGGCCGACAGTCCGGTCAAGGCCGGGCAACTGGCGCGCCTGCTGGCCCGCATTCAGGACGGCACGATCTCCGGAAAGATCGCCCGCGAGGTTTTCACTGCCCTGTGGCAGGAGCCTGGCGCCGATCAGGATGCGGCCGATCGCATCATCGAGGCGCGTGGCTTGAAACAGATCAGCGACAGCGGCGCGATCGAGGCGATCATCGATGAGGTGCTGGCGGCCAACCAGAAGTCAGTCGATGAATTCCGTGCCGGCAAGGAAAAAGCCTTCAATGCGCTGGTCGGCCAGGTGATGAAGGCCAGCAAGGGCAAGGCGAATCCGCAGCAGGTCAATGATTTGCTGCGCGGCAAGCTTGGGGGCTGAACGATTACTGGCGTTTCAGGTCTCGACAGAAATTTTCATGTGGCCCGAGTGCTTCGAGGTACACAAGCCGAACGTCGTCATCAATTGTGTAACCGAGCAAGTAAAGCTGTTTGCCGCTTCGGAATTTGTAGACGAATAAGTCCGCGAGATCGCCTTTTTTGCGTTCGCCCACCATGGGATCTGCTGCGATCACTTCGGTTGCTGCATCGACATCGCGGGCAACCTTGTCGTGAAGCTTCTTGTAAGCGCGCGCGAACCGCCGGGTCTGTCGCAGCGCGTAACTCATCGGCGACGCGAGCGGGGCGAAAATTCGCTGGAGTCCTCGCGAGGCTCGGCCAGCGCTGCCAGTGATTCGGCAATGAAGCTGACCGGCAGGTCGGGGTTGTCGAGCGCCGCGCGCCCTACCTTCGCCCAGTACTCAATCTGCCCCGAAATACTGCGGTGCTCAGCCTGAGCCTCGCTGCGCGCCTGATCGTAAAGCGTTTGATCAATGCGGATCGATGTTGAGGCGGTCATCACGCAACCTCGTTTTGGCGATTTATTGGAAATATTGATATTCGCAAGGAAATTACCACAAATGTGGTAATTTGCGAAGATTCACTCGAGGCTTGTCTCTATCGAGCGCCGCGCGCCCGCCAGGATCTGGGCTCCTTGGCCCGATCGTTTCTTGATAAACTGTCAGGCATTTGTAGGAATTTTTCTGGAAAAAAATTCATCATGGCGTCAATTAACGCCCCCACTTACTTCGATGCGCTCAGCCGTCTGTCCGGCAGACCTACGGACATAAGTCGTGACCTTGAGGCGCTCGACCGTAATTTGCGTGTGACGCTACCCCACATGCATGGATTGAGCCCTCTGCGAGGGCGCGATGTCGGCCATCGTTCTGCCGCGTGGCTGGTCGGAAAGACTGGTTTCGTCATTGGTCATAACGACACGCCGTTACAGATGAAAACCTCCGGCTCCAACGGGCTGATCTTTTATGTGCCGCTAACTGGCTATCTACGCATTAGGCAGGACGAGCGCAAGATCGACACGCGTGAGCCGTCAGCCTGGTTGCTGATGGCTGCTCAGCCAACAGCGTCCGAGCTCGGCGAAAGTTGCAGCGTGGCGATCTCACTGGATGCACAGCGCCTGTGTAGCACAGCGAACACGATCCTCGGGTTTGCAAAGGGCACCGATTCAAGATTGGGCGAGAAAACTGAGGTCATCGATTTGAGCTCCCCAAAGGGGGCTCGTGCGAAAGTGCAGTTTCCATTCCTGCTTTATAACCTGGGGAAGATTGCACTCGACTCGCCGAGCGGCGAGGTTTATGCCGAGGACATGATCTATCGTTTCGTATCGTGTCTGATCCTTGATGAGAGTAAAGTTTCTGCCTCACGTCTGCGGGAAAGCCGCGTCAAACTGCTGCTCGATTTCGCGTGTGGGTTTATGCGCGCGCACATGGATCAGCCAATTACGCTCACGCAGATCGAGGCTGCGGTCGGCTTGGGTCGCAGGGCGCTGCAAAACCTGTTTCTCGCCAGGTTGGCCCTGTCCCCGATGCAGTGGCTCAAGCAGGAGCGCTTACAGCTTGCGCACAGTATGCTGCGTTCCGGGCAACACCCCAGTGTTGCCACGACAGCGCTGGCTTGCGGCTTTAGTCATTTTGGGCGGTTCTCGCACGATTTTCACGTACGCTTTGGCACCCTTCCCTTGCAAGTTCACAGATCCCGCAAATAAGCCGACGAGGTTCGTCGGAACAAGTTGTTCGCGGTCCAATTTATTCGCAAACTGGATAGAAGCACGCTCTAAACCCCTGTAGCCTCCCTTGGTTCTTAGTCGAGTGTCCAAGGGTCTACGTTGAAAACTTCCGAGCTTGAGCTTCATCCAGGTGTCAGGCTTGGCTGACCTGCGAGGCGCGCTGCTTGAATCGCCGCAGCTGCAGTTGGATGCATCGCCGGGGTTTGCTGGCTGGCTGGCCAGCCAGCAGCTGAGCCTTGCGCTCACCACCTACCAGAGCAACCGACTGTTTCTTATAGGGCGCAAGGCGGACAGTGACCGTCTTGCGGTGCAAGAGCGCCTGTTTGACCGGCCGATGGGCCTGTACTGGCGTCCCGAGGGGCTAACCCTTTCCACCCGCTACCAGTTGTGGCAGCTGTCCAGTGCGCTGGAGGGCGAGGCCAGGCACGAGGGCGCCGACCGTCTTTATGTGCCGCACCAGGCGCGCACCACCGGCGATGTGAACACCCACGAGCTGGCCTACGAGGCCAGCGGCAGGCTGGTGTTCGTGAACACTGATTTCAGCTGCCTGGCCACGCTGCACCCGAACCACAGCTTTGAGCCGGTCTGGCAGCCGCGCTTTATCAGCAAGCTGGTGCCCGAGGACCGCT
>JAURMJ010000123.1 GCA_030830765.1 Quisquiliibacterium sp. | reverse complement strand
TCTCGAGTGCGGCGGCAGCCTGCGGCCCGATCAGGCGCAGCTGGCCCATGTGTGAGACGTCGAACAGGCCAGCGGCTGTGCGGCAATGGTGATGCTCGGCAAGCAGGCCGTCGCGATACTGCACCGGCATGCTGTATCCGGCAAAGGGCACCATCCGGGCATCCAGGGCCAGGTGCAGAGCGTGCAGCGGGGTTTGCCGCAATTGAGAATTCGACAGGGCGGTGGACAAGGAGGCTCTCCGGGGCAAGGCAAGGGTCATGACGCATCATGTTTGCCCCCTCTGTCCTCTTTACCTGAGAGATTCACCCGGCGATGCGGGTTTGCTCCTTCGGTGGGCCGGCTCCAGGGTCGGCCTCTCTCCAGACGGGAGACGTTGCCCTTCGAGCGGCGCAACGTTTGTCAGTCCTGGGTGCCTGAGCGTTCGGCGCGCATTTGCTGCGAGCAAGTGCGGCCTGCGCCTTCGGCGGTCTTTTTCCGTGAAAGACGCTCTCCTGACGGCTTCATTCTAGCCCAAGGGTTGCCGCCGCCCGCTGCTGCGGGCTCGTCGGGCTCTCTCTCGACAACAGCCGCTTTTGTCCTACAGCGCCTGGACGCACTGAGCCGAACAATCGATCGCAGTGAATCCCGAGAGTGACCCTGAGTGTTTGTGCCCTGATAGCGACCATGACAGCCCGCCTTGCCCGTCCGTTCATCGTTGCGTTGATTGAGCGTATCGCTGTGAAACTGCCCGGTGATCGGACAGATTGCCATGGCTGAGTCCGCTCCGCTGACCTCTTTGGGGACATGGCCGATCCGGCGCGGATTTGCTGGAACGCCATCGGACAGCAGTCCTGTGCTGTGGGTGATCGAACGCATGCTTGAACCCTTCATCCTGGTACTGACCCTTTTTGCTGCCGCTTGGCGTTGGGGTGGGGGTCTGAGTCCTGCCGACCTCATCTTGGCTTTGCTGGCTTTCTTGCTGGCCTTTCCGGGTACAGCTCTGCGCTCGTTCACGCCGTCCGTGTTGGCGCTGCGTGTCTTGTTGCGCTGGAGCTGGATGGCAGGCTTGCTGGCGCTCGTGGGCCTGGTGACTGGCTACCTGGCGGTGTTTGAGTCGCGCTTTCTCTTTCATTGGCTGTGGCTGGCACCGAGTGCGCAGATCGTGGCCCAGCTCGCGCTGCGCGCGGCCGCTCCGCGCCTGTCGCGTTTGCAAGGCCCGCCCAGGGCGGCGGTCATCGTCGGTATCAATCCCCAAGGCACCTTGCTGGCTCAGCGCATCGCCCAGTCACCGTTTGAGGGGATACGCATGCTCGGGTTTTTCGACGACCGTCTGAGCGAGCGCCATGACAGCAGCGCAGCGCACCCGATCACGGGGGGGCTGGCTCAATTGCCCGAGTACGTCAAACGCAACCGTGTCCAGCTGATTTATCTGTCCTTGCCGATGTCTGCAAGTCCCCGGATCCTGCAGGTGCTCGATGGTCTCAAAGACACGACGGCCTCGATTTACTTTGTGCCCGATATGTTCATTACAGACCTGATCCAAGGGCGCAGCGACAAGGTATGCGGCGTGGCGGTGATTTCGGTTTGCGACACACCGTTTCGGGGCTGGACCGGATTGCTCAAGCGCGGCAGCGACTTGCTGCTCGCGGGCCTCATCGTGCTGCTGATTGCCCCGCTGCTGTTGATCATCGCCTTGGCAGTCCGGCTCGAATCGAGCGGGCCGGTGATCTTTCGCCAGCGCCGCTACGGGCTCGATGGGCAGGAAATCTGCGTGTACAAATTTCGATCCATGTGGGTTACGGAGGATGGCTCTCGGATCGAGCAGGCGCGCTTGGGCGACCCCCGCATCACCCGGGTTGGGCGTTTTCTGCGGCGCACCTCGCTCGACGAGTTGCCGCAGTTCATCAATGTGTTGCAAGGTCGCATGAGCATCGTCGGCCCGCGACCCCATGCGGTGGCGCACAACGAGCTCTATCGAAAACTGATCAAGGGATACATGGTGCGCCACAAGGTCAAGCCGGGCATCACCGGTTGGGCTCAAGTCAACGGACAGCGCGGCGAGACCGACACCCTGGACAAGATGCAGGCTCGCATTGACCTGGACTTGGATTACCTGCGCCATTGGTCGCTCTGGCTCGATCTGCGCATCATCGCCCGCACGGTGGCTCTGGTTTTCAAGGACGCCCGGGCCTATTGAAGGGCTGTTCAATCAGCGCCACCCCTTTGCAGATCACATGACGTCAAAACGAAAGCCAACCCCATGTCCTTGATCCCTGACTTCGCGGCTGCTCGCAGCGGCTTTCTCCTTGTGCTGCTGGGGCCGCTGGCGTTTTTGACCGCATGGGCGCAAATCACGCCGTTGGGTGACCCGCCGCCCCCACATGCCGCCGCCGATCAGCCCCTGGCCTGGCGTCTGGGTGCCCAATGGCAACACGACGACAACGTCCTGCGCACCCCTCAAGCGGCTCTTGCCGATCACATCTGGGTGGCTACAGCCGGCGTTCGGCTGGACCAGACTTACAGCTTGCAACGCATTGAGCTCGATGCCCAGGTCCAGGGATACCGCTATCAACGCGCTTCGCAGCTGAACTTCAATGCATTGAATTACCTGGCCGCCTGGCATTGGAGTCTGGGGCGGCAGTGGAGTGGACGCCTGGCTTCGGAGCGGCGCGAGTATGTGGACCGATTCGGCGATGCCTCTGCCAGCAGCGGCCTGATACGACGCACCGAGGCCGCGCAGACGGCGCAGGTCGGCTACCGGCTCACCCAGCACTGGCAGGCATTGGGCGGTCTGTTTGATCGGCGACTGGATAACACCGACCCGGCCGGCCAGGAGCCCGACAGCTCAGTGCGCGGTGCAGATCTTGGGCTGCGTTACCAGCTTCCTTCAGACAGTACTCTGGCCTATCGAATCAGCGACGGGAGGGGCAGCTACTCCGGCGCTGCATTTGCAGGCGGCGACTTCAAGGAGCGCGAACATCTGCTGGAGATCAGCTCGCTGGCCTCTGCGGTGCTGCGTCTCAATGGGCAGCTGGGCCAGATCGATCGGGAGCATGCGCAGTTGTCTGGGCGCAATTTTTCCGGCTGGACGGCACGCGTGGGTGCCCTTTGGGAGCTGACCGGCAAGACGGCGGTGGGGGCCGGCTGGGTGCGGGAATTGGCCCCCTTTCAGACGGCAGACGCCAGTTACTACGAGGGCCATCGGTGGTATCTGGCCCCGCAGTGGCAGGCCGGCGCCAAGACCTTGTTGCGCCTGCGTCTGGAGGACGGACAACGCAGCTACAAGGGCGCGCCGCTTGGGGCGCTGCGGCCCGGACGGCAGGACCGCCTACAGATGGTTTCGCTGCAAGCGCACTGGCAGGCCACGCGCTTGCTCCAGTTCAGTGCCATGGCTCAGCAGGACGAGCGGCGCTCGGACCTCGGGGGCGCCGACTACCGCGCCCGAATCTTTGCCGTCTCGGCGCAGGCGGGTTTTTGAGACCTAGACAGGAGACAGACATGCCCCATGACCTTTCGACCTCCGTTGTTTCCCGGCGCCTGGCCTTGTGGTCAGTCTTGTGGGGTGGCGCTGCCCTGGCTCAGCTGCCCCCTGCGTCTGCGGCAGGGGACTACAAGCTCGGTCCTGGTGACACCATCGGCGTGCTGGTCTTTCAAAACCCCGATCTGTCATTGGATGCCAGGGTCTCTGAACGCGGCCTCAT
>JAURMJ010000122.1 GCA_030830765.1 Quisquiliibacterium sp. | reverse complement strand
AAATACTTGCAGATGATGCGGCCCCTTACAGTTGGCTCGGTGATGCCTTGGCGGCGGTGATGCCGGCGCATGTGGTCTACCCAAAGGTCGATTCGCTGCCCGCCGGTTTCTCCAAGCGCTGGCTTCAGACCATCCTGCGTCGTCGACTCGGATTCAGCGGAATGGTCTTTTCCGATGACTTGACGATGGAAGGGGCAACGGCCGCCGGCAATATCGTTCAGCGTGCCAATGCTGCTCTGGGGGCGGGCTGCGACATGGTGTTGGTCTGCAACGATCCGGCACTCGCCGATCAGTTGTTAAGCGGCCTCAGTTGGAAGCCCAGCCGTAGTTTTGCAGAGCGCTTTGCCAGGATGCGGCCCCGAGGGTGAGCGACAGTTTCGATTCCAAGGCGTTTCTCGCCCAGTTACCCCATCGACCTGGTGTTTACCGGATGATCGGGGAGGGCGATGCCGTTCTTTATGTCGGTAAGGCCCGGGATCTTCGCAAGCGTGTTTCCTCGTATTTTCAGAAAACGCCGAGCAGTCCACGGATTGCGCACATGGTCTCGCAGGTAAGGCGCGTCGATACGACCGTTACGCGCTCCGAGGCTGAAGCCTTGCTGCTTGAAAGCAACCTGATCAAGACCGTCCAGCCGCGGTACAACATCCTGTTTCGTGATGACAAGACTTATCCGTACCTGAAGGTCAGTGGACATGCCTGGCCGCGAATCTCCTATTACCGGGGGGCTGTTGACCGGAAAAGTCAGTTCTTCGGACCGTATCCCAGCGCCTGGGCAGTCAAGGAGGCGATTCAGGTCCTGCAAAAGGTCTTCAGGCTTCGCACCTGTCAGGACAGCGTGTTCGCTAACCGGACACGACCCTGCCTGTTGCATCAGATCCAGCGCTGCAGCGGACCCTGTGTCGGCCAGATCAGCGAAGAAGAATATGCGCATGACGTCAACAATGCAGTCCGGTTTCTGCGAGGTGGCCATGCCCAGGTCCTCAAGGAACTTGAGACAAAGATGCATGAGGTCGCCGGCGAGCTTCGATTCGAGGAGGCCGCTGCGCTGCGCAACCGAATGAGCGCTCTTTCGCGCGTCCTGTCGCAACAGTCGATGGACACTGGCAGCGACATCGATATCGACATCCTGGCAGTGGTGGCCAAGGGCGGGCGCGTCTGTGTGAATCTGGCGCTGGTCAGGGGCGGTCGCCATCTGGGCGATAAAGCCTATTTCCCGCGTCATGCGGATGATGCTGATTCGCTTGACGCTGAGACGCTCGGCGAAGTCCTTGAGGCCTTCTGTGTGCAGCATTACGACAGCGGCTTTGTTCCCCCGGTCATTGTGGCTTCGGCCCTGCCGGGCTCGGATGCATTGCTTGAATGGCTGCAACAGATTGCTGGACATCCTGTGCAATGGGTCGGTAAGGCGACGGGCAGGCGGCGCCAGTGGTTGGAGATGGCCGAGCAGAATGCTCAATTGGCCATTGCCCGAGTCCTGTCTGAGGAAGGCTCGCAGCGCAGTCGTACCCGAGCGCTTGCCGACCTGCTTGGCATGGGGGCCGACGCAGATCTATCTGGCTTGCGGATTGAATGCTTCGACATCAGCCATACGATGGGCGAGGCCACCCAGGCGTCCTGCGTCGTCTATCAGGAGCATGCCATGCAGCCGGCCCAGTATCGTCGCTTCAATATCGAAGGCGTTGTTGGCGGCGATGACTATGCGGCGATGCGCCAGGCGTTGATGCGGCGATACGGCAAGCTTGTCGAGCAAGGCGAGCTATCCGGAGAGGCCCTAATGCCGGATCTTGTGCTGATAGATGGCGGTAAAGGCCAGATTGAAATGGCCAGGCAGGTTTTTGACGAGCTGGGTCTGGATACAAGTAGCCTGGTTGGGGTTGCCAAGGGGGAAGGACGCAAGGTTGGTCTCGAGACCCTGGTTTTTGCAGATGAGCGTCCACCGCTGGCCCTTGGGACGGAGTCTGCTGCTCTGATGCTGGTCGCCCAGATCCGCGATGAGGCGCACCGGTTTGCGATCACCGGGATGCGCGCCAAGCGGGCCAAGGCGAGAAATACATCGCGCCTGGAGGAGATTGATGGCGTTGGTCCTCGGCGACGCCAGCGGCTGCTTGCGCGCTTTGGTGGCTTGCGTGGCATCATGGCTGCTAGCATCGAGGACCTTGCCTCAGTCGAAGGAATCTCTCTGACGCTGGCTGAGGAAATCTATCGCCGATTGCATTGATCCCGGACATCCATACTCGTGACTGGCAACAAACAATCAGAAGCAGCGCCTGGCGCTGCCGACTCACTCAATATTCCCAACCTGCTGACCTGGCTCCGCGTCATTGCGATTCCGCTGCTGATCGCCATGTTCTTTCTTCCAGTCGAGCAGCGCACGGCTGATCTTGCTGCCACAGTGCTATTTGTGATGGCCGCCGTCACTGACTGGTTTGATGGATGGTTGGCCAGAAAGCTGGGGCAAACCTCGGCTTTTGGTGCCTTCCTGGATCCGGTGGCTGACAAACTGCTGGTTTGTGCCGCACTGGTTATGTTGGTCGAATTGCAGCGGGTAGAGGCCATCGTCGCGCTGATCATCATCGGGCGCGAAATTACGATCTCGGCGCTGCGCGAGTGGATGGCTCAGATCGGTGCCCAGGCCAGTGTTGCAGTGCACTCGATCGGTAAATTCAAGACAGTTGCCCAGCTGGTTGCAATTCCGATGTTGCTGTTCAATGCACCTCTTTTCGGGGTCATTGACTGCAAAATACTGGGAACTTGGCTACTTTACCTGGCTGCCTTGTTAACGGTCTGGTCGATGCTGTACTACCTGCTTCGGGCGTGGCCTCATCTGCGCGACGCACGCTAGCTTTCAGGCGATCCTTCGCAGTTTCAGTGATTTGACAGCCTGGGTTTTCCAGCTATAATCTCGCTTCTCTGTAGCGCACGCGGGAATAGCTCAGTTGGTAGAGCGCAACCTTGCCAAGGTTGAGGTCGCGAGTTCGAGACTCGTTTCCCGCTCCAAATTCAGAAAAGGGGAAGCATTGCTTCCCCTTTT
>JAURMJ010000013.1 GCA_030830765.1 Quisquiliibacterium sp. | reverse complement strand
GGCGACCCCTTCTTGCCGGCATGCTGTGCGCGGATACGCTCATAGTCGGCCAGCAGATCGGTGACAAAACGTTCGCGAGAATCCGGCGAAATCAGCTGCTGTGCGACGGGCACCGAACGCGACGCATCTGGCACGTAGACCACTGGACCAGAGTAATTGGGAGCGATCTTGACGGCCGTGTGAACACGGGACGTTGTCGCGCCCCCGATCAGCAGCGGAATCTTGCGCATCCGGAAATGCTCATCGCGCTCCATCTCGCGCGCAACGTAAGCCATTTCCTCAAGCGACGGCGTGATCAGCCCAGACAAGCCGATGATGTCCGCCCCCTCGACCTTGGCCCGCGCCAGCACCTCCGAACACGGCACCATCACGCCCATGTTCACGACTTCGAAATTGTTGCACTGGAGGACCACGGCGACGATGTTCTTGCCGATGTCATGCACATCGCCCTTGACCGTGGCAATCACGATCTTGCCCTTGGCCGACACATCAATCCCGCGGGCAGCCAGCTCTGCGCGCTCGGCCTCGATGAATGGAACCAGGTGCGCAACTGCCTGCTTCATCACACGCGCCGATTTGACCACCTGCGGCAAGAACATCTTGCCGGCACCAAACAGGTCGCCGACGATATTCATGCCCTGCATCAGCGGCCCCTCGATCACCTCGATCGGCCGACCGCCGCGCGCAGCGATCTGCTGACGTACTTCCTCGGTGTCCTCGGTGACGAAGGTCGTGATGCCATGAATCAGCGCATGGGCCAGGCGCTTTTCAACAGGCTCGGCGCGCCATTCCAGGTTCTCTTCCTTTCTGGCGCCTCCAGCTTTGAGCGTCGCCGCAAATTCGATCATCCGTTCTGTGGCGGACTTGGCCGATTCAGCATCAAGCGCAGCCTGCGCCTGAGCTCGCGCAATATCGTCTGTTGCTGCAGCCAGCCTGGCGCGTTCAGCGCTCAGAGCCGGCTTGCGATCGAGCACGATATCCTCGACCCGCTCGCGCAGCTCGGGCTCGATCTCATCGTAAACACCGATCATGCCGGCGTTGACGATCCCCATCGTCATGCCGGCACGGATTGCGTGGTACAGAAACACCGTGTGGATTGCTTCACGCGCCGGATCATTCCCGCGGAATGAGAAGCTCACATTCGAGACCCCGCCCGAGATCTTTGCCCCCGGCAGGTTCTGGCGAATCCATTGCGTCGCTTCGATGAAGTCGACCGCGTAATGGTCATGCTCCTCGATGCCGGTGGCGATCGCGAAGATGTTCGGATCAAAGATGATGTCCTCGGCCGGAAACCCGACCGCCTCGGTGAGCAGCTTATAAGCACGCGCGCAGATTTCGGTTTTGCGCGCGAACGTGTCGGCCTGCCCCTGCTCATCGAAGGCCATCACGATGACCGCTGCGCCATATTGCCGACACAAGCGTGCCTGGCGCAGGAACTCGACCTCGCCTTCCTTCATCGAGATCGAGTTGACGATGCTCTTGCCCTGTACGCATTTCAGCCCGGCCTCGATGACCTCCCACTTCGAGCTGTCGATCATGATCGGCACACGCGCGATATCCGGTTCCGCGGCCAGCAGATTCAGAAAGCGCGTCATCGCGGCGACCGAATCGAGCATCGCCTCGTCCATGTTGATGTCGATGACCTGAGCGCCGTTCTCGACCTGCTGACGCGCTACGGCCAGCGCATCGTCATACTGGCCGGCCAGGATCAGGCGGGCAAAGGCCTTGCTGCCTGTGACATTGGTCCGCTCGCCGACGTTGACAAACAAGGCGCCGTCGTCGATGGTGAAGGGCTCCAGGCCCGAGAGCCGAAGGGCCTGGGGCCGATCCGGCACTGCGCGTGGGGACTGCGACTTCAGCGCTTGAGCGATGGCCTCAATATGCTCCGGCGTCGTGCCGCAGCAGCCACCCGCGATGTTCACGAAACCGCTGCCTGCGAATTCAGCCATCAGCGCTGAGGTGACATCAGGCGTCTCATCGAAGCCGGTCTCGGACATCGGATTCGGCAGGCCTGCATTCGGATATACGCAGACAAAGGTGTCGGCCAGACGCGAGAGCTCTTCGACATAAGGGCGCATCAGAGCGGCGCCCAGCGCACAGTTCAGACCGATGGTCAGCGGCTGGACATGACGCACCGAATTCCAGAAGGCCTCCACCGTCTGACCCGAAAGAATGCGCCCGGAGGCATCGGTGACCGTGCCCGAGATCATGACCGGGATTCGCGGCCTGCCCTGGTCAGCAAGCTGCTGCTGGATCTGCTCAATCGCGAAGATGGCGGCCTTGGCATTGAGCGTATCGAAAACCGTCTCGACCAGCAGCAGATCAATGCCGCCTTCGATCAATGCCAGCGTCTGCTCGTGATAAGCAGCACACAATTCGTCAAAGGTCACATTGCGGGCACCCGGATCGTTGACATCCGGTGAGATCGAGGCCGTCCGGGGCTGCGGTCCGAGTGCGCCGGCGACGTAACGTCGTCGCTGCGGCGTGCTGAACTTGTCGCAGGCTGCACGAGCAAGCCTCGCCGATTCCAGGTTCATTTCGCGCGCGAGCGCCGACATGCCGTAGTCGGACTGCGCGATCGAGGTGGCCCCAAAAGTATTGGTCTCGATGATGTCGGCACCCGCCGCCAGATAGGCCTCATGAATCTCGGCAATCACCGTCGGCTGCGTCAGTGACAGCAACTCGTTGTTGCCTTTGACATCATGAATGAAGTCCGCAAACCGTTCGCCCCGGTACTGCTCCTCGGTGAGCCTGTAGCGCTGGATCATCGTGCCCATTGCCCCGTCAAGGATCAGGATGCGCTGCGCAAGCAGCGCTCGGAGCTGTTGTTCGATGGTCATAAGCAGGGACGTGGGTCTCAGAGGTGGGCGGCTCGCCATTTTAGCGGCTGGAACGTGCAAATTGCTGCAATGCGGCGAGCAACGGGTGACGCCGACCGACCTGGTTTCAACACTGCTCTTGCATTTTCAGTATTCTGTATACAGAATACGCACATTAACGAGCCGCGCATCAATGTCCGAAGCCCTGCCCCGCCTGAACCCGAGCCCCGACCTGGTTGACCAGGTCTATCGCACGCTGCTGGACGCGATCCGCCTGGGCACACTGGCGCCCGGCGCCCGGCTGACCCAGGAAGACATCGCGCAGCAGCTGTCGGTGTCGCGACAGCCCGTGCTGCAGGCACTGCGCCTGCTGAAAAAAGATGGTCTGGTGCAGGACGCCCCGGGCCGTGGTCTGCAGGTGGTCCCGCTGGATGCATCCATCGTCGGTCAGATCTATCAAATTCGCGGTGTGCTTGATGCGCTGGCGGCCCGGCTGGCTGCGCAACGACACTTCCGGATCCCGGCAGCCATCATTGTCGAGGGTCGCCGTGCGGCAGCCGGACGCGACATCGACGCGATGATCGAAGCCGACATTGCGTTTCACAATGCCATCTACGAAGCTTCCGGTAACCCACTGATCGCCCAGAGCGCTCAACTGCACTGGCATCACGTCCGACGCGTGATGGCCGCAGTGCTCCATACCACGCCGCAACGCGATTCGTTGTGGGACGAACACCAGGCGATTGCCGATGCGATCGCCGCGGGTCATGCCGATCGGGCAGCACACCTGATCGACGAACACAGCCGCCGCGCCAGCGACACGCTGGGTCAGCGGCTCAATGAAATGCTTGATAACCAGCCCTCCCAGGAGACGATCCAATGAAACTGACCAAGGAACAGATTGATCAATTCAATCGTGACGGCTACCTCTTCTTCCCGAGCCACTTCAAGCCCGAGGAAGTCAAGACGCTGACAGAGGCAGTCCCCGAAATCTACGCGCGGCGCGAGGCCTACAACGTGCGTGAACGCGGCTCGGACGCCGTGCGCACGAACTTTGCCGCACACATGTACAGCAAACCGTTCGCCAAGCTGGCTCGCCACCCGCGCATGGTCCAGCCGATCGAGGAGCTGTTCGGCGAACAGCTGTACATGCACCAGTTCAAGATCAACGGCAAGATGGCCTTCGAAGGCGATGTCTGGCAATGGCACCAGGACTATGGCACCTGGCTGAACGACGACATGATGCCGGAGCCCCGCGCGATGAACGTCGCGATCTTCCTGGACGAAGTCAATGAATTCAATGGCCCGCTGATCTTCATCCCGGGCAGCCATCGTGATGGTGTCGTTGACGCCAGCCATGACACGACCACGACCAGCTACCCGCTGTGGACGGTGAACAATCAGTTGATCACGCAACTGGTCCAGCGCGCCGGCGGCCTGAACGGCGGCATCATTTCTCCCAAGGGGCCGCCAGGCTCGATGATGCTGTTCCACGGCTGCCTGCTGCATGCCTCAAGCAGCAATCTGTCGCCGTGGAACCGTAACACCTGTTATCTGAGCCTGTGCGCAGTCAGTAATCACATCCGCCGCTTCAAGCGCCCGGAATATATTGCTCACCGCGATTTCACACCCATCGAGTGCCTGCCGGATGACTGTCTGCTGAACGACTATCCGGTGGACCTGCCCTGGAAGGACGGCATGCCGGCCAGTGCCCTGGAAACCTCCCTTGATATCCTGAAAGAAGCAGCCTGACGATGAGCCTCCACGCAAAACTGCAGCAACGTGCGACCGAAGGTCGTCCGATCCGCGTCGGTCTGATCGGCGCCGGCAAGTTTGGCTCGATGTACCTGGCCCAGGTGCCGCGCACCCGCGGCGTGCATCTGGTCGGCATTGCCGATCTGTCGCCTGCGGCGGCGCAGCGCAATCTGGAGCGGGTCGGCTGGGAGCCTTCGCGCACTCAGGCCACCTCGCTGGACGAGGCCCTCAAGAGCGGCCAGACCCACCTGGGCGACGACTGGCAGGCGCTGGTCCGCCATCCGGCCATCGACGTAATCGTCGAGTGCACCGGCCATCCGATCGCCGCAGTGGATCACTGTCTGGAGGCGTTCGCGAACGGCAAGCACGTGGTCAACGTCACCGTCGAATCCGACGCCTTCTGCGGCCCGCTGCTTGCGCAAAAGGCAGCCGAGGCCGGCGTCATCTACTCACTGGCCTTCGGTGACCAGCCAGCACTGATCTGCGATCTGGTTGACTGGGCGCGCGCCTGCGGCTTCCCGGTTGCTGCAGCCGGCCGCGGCCATAAGTGGCTGCCACACTTCTCGGAATCCACGCCGGACACGGTCTGGGACAACTGGGGACTGACCCGCGAACAGGCCGAGCGCGGTGGCCTGAACCCGAAGATGTTCAACAGCTTCC
>JAURMJ010000121.1 GCA_030830765.1 Quisquiliibacterium sp. | reverse complement strand
GATCTGCCCGGTGCGCGGATCGAGCGTCATGATGCCGTTCTGAAAATCGGCAATGAAGATCCGGCCGTCGGCATGGATCTTCAACCCGTTCGGCTGCCCGTCATACTCGGCAACCTGGGTGACCTTGCCCTGCGGATCGACCCGAAAGACCCGTCCGAACGGGATGTCGACAAACCACAGATTGCCTTCACGATCGAATGATGGCCCTTCGATGAAGCTGTCGGCCGGCACACCGCGCCGGTTTTTCTCGGCCCAGTAGGAGGAAACGCCGGGACGCCGGAAACTGCCCGGCAGTTCGGTGAAGACTTCGGCATCGATCAGGACCGGATCTCGGAACGGAAAGGCCATGGCTGTGATTAATTCGTCGATCAACGGCTGGACAAAGCGAACCGGACCCAGTTCGCGTTTATTCGGTCAGGATTGCATCGTGCCGGGCAGTTTCGGCTGAGTCCGGTCGCATTCAGTTACTTCCAGGGTGTGGTTTCCCAGATTTGCTTGGCGACCCCAGCCTGCGCCTTGGCAAGCGCCGTGAACTCATCCCCGGCAGCAAAGGCCATCGGATTGCCCTGCTTGCTCATCATCGCCTGAAACTCCGGATTGGCATTCACCGCGGCCAATGCTTTCGCGAGTTTCTCAGCGACTGGCTTGGGCAAACCGGCCGGCCCCACGATACCGCGCAGCGAGGACATCTGCACATCAAAGCCCAGCTCTTTGGCGGTGGGCACGTCCGGCCGGAACGGGGAGCGCTTGTCGTCCAGCACGGCCAGCACACGCAACTGATCCTTGTAGGCCGTGGTCTGGCTCAGCGTCATCGTGCCGGCCTGGACATGGCCGCCGATCAGAGACGTGCGCGCCAGTGCGGCCCCTTTGAAGGGCACCAGCGCAAAGCTCACCCCCGAAGCTTTCTGCATCATGATCGCGGCAAAATGGTCGTTGCCCCCCAACGAGGACAAGCCCATGGTGACTGCGCCGGGCTTGGCTTTTGCCGCATCAAGAAACTCTTTCAGCGATTTGTAGCTGGATGCCGCGCTGACCACGATCGTGTTCGGATCCTTCACAAAATTCGCCAGATAGCTGAAGCTTTGCAGACCATAGTCGGCCTTGCGATCATGCGTCAGTGCCAATGCGGTCGGCAGGTTGAACGTACCCAGCGTGTACCCATCCGGCTTGGCGGTCGCGACATTGGTGAAGCCGATCTGCCCACCCGCGCCAGGAACGTTCTTGATCACGACCGACGCCGAACCGCCCAGCTCTTTTTCAAGATACTTGCCGACGGTTCTGGCCATAACGTCGGTGCCGCCACCGGCCGCGTAACCAACGATGATCTCGATCGGCTTGTCCGGATATTCGGCGAATGCCGGGATCGCGGTTGCGGCAACGCTTGCCGCCAGCAGGTTTGCAAGAATTCTTTTCATCTCAGTGGTCTCCCGTGTAGTTTTGTGAGATTTTTGGTTGAGTAAAAGTTTCCGGATCGATTCCGTAACATTGCGCTGCGCTACGCCAAAAAAGGTCATCACGGCTTGCAGCATCGAGGTTGGCACTCAGCCGCTTGAACGCATTCCAGGCAGTGCGATAGCCGAACTGCCCCTTGTCGACAGGGAAATTGCTCTCGAACATCGCGCGATTGCTGCCAAACAATTCCAGACAGGTTTCGAAATACGGACGCCAGTCACTGGCAAGACGCTGCGAGTGCGGCGGCAATGGCTGCGTCGCATAGTCAAAGCCCATCACCGACAGGCCAAAGCCACCGATCTTGATCTGTGTGTTGGGCAGGCTCGCGAGCCTCGCCAGCGAGTCGCGCCAGTTCTTGAAGTTCTCTGGTGAGTCGAGACGATGCGGGCCAACGCCAAGCGGGCCGCCGCAATGGTCGATGACCACCGTCAACTGCGGCAACGCGCGCGCCACGGCAAAAACTTCCTCAAGCTGCGTCTGATAGGCCCACACATCCAGGCACAAGCCACGCTCAGCCAGCACGCGCGCGCCTTTAACGAACGCATCGCTACGCAGCAGGCCATCGACTGCAGGCCGCGGGTTGGAACGCACCACTGGATCGGGATGGAAGGCGGTCGCATTGCGAATTCCGCGCACGACCCCCTGTCCCGCCTCGATCAGCGCATCGAGAACCGCGGTCACCTCGTCGCCGAGCTGCAGGTCGGCGAACGCGACGATCCCGATCGGGTATTGCGGGGTCTTTGCGCACCATTGCCGGATAGTCTCAACCTCACCGACCGGTGCAAGAGCCTCGGGGCCGTCCTGCCGATATCCGGTTCGACACTGGACATACAGACTGGCCCGTACATCGTGCCCATCTGCCAGGTCGCGCGCGAAGTCTTGCGCGATGTAGCGGCCCTCCGGGCGATCCCATAGATGGTGATGGGCATCTAAGATCGGCTGCTCGGGCGCGATGACCTGTTCCGGTTCCGCAAGCGCGAGCCAGTCCTCGCGAACCGCGTGATGGGGGCTGGCTCGCATCATCGAGCACCGCCTGTCGGATGACCTCTGCGCAGATTCATTAGGCAGCGTTTTAGCGACGGCCCCAGGACCACCAGCAAGGTCATGCCGACCAACACCTGACTGGTCAGGTTGGTGAACAGACTCGTCCAGTCCCCAAGCCCGATCCGCAGTGCGAGCCGCAGGTTCTCTTCCGCGAATCCGCCCAGGATCAGCCCAAGGACAGCCGGGGCGATCGGATATTGAAGCTTGTCCATCAGATAGCCAATCGCACCAAACAACAGCATCAGATAGACATCGAACATCCGGCCATGAATCGAGTAAACCCCGATGAGCATCAGCACCATGATCACCGCGCCAAGCAGTGGCCTTGGCAACAACAGCAAGCGGGCAAAACTATTGGTAGCCAACGAGCCGCCGAGGAACAACAACAGGATCGCACCGAATAGGAATTGCCACATGAACCCGAACACGACATCAGGATTCTCTCGGAACAACATCGGGCCTGGCTGCAGACCGTGAATCAGCAGCCCACCCAGCATCACTGCAGCAACCGAAGTGCCCGGGATGCCGAGCGTCAGCGCGGGAATCAGCGCCGCGGCGGTATCCGCGTTGTTCGCGGTCTCGGCTGCCGCAACACCTTCAGGCTCGCCATGCCCCCAGGTCTGCGGAGTCTTGCTGCTGCGACGCGCTTCGTTATAAGACATCAATGCGGCCATCGACCCGCCGGCTCCAGGAAGGATGCCGATCCAGATACCAATGATCGAGCCACGTAGCCAGGTTTTCCAGAAGCGCAGCATGCGTGGCAGGCTGCGCCAGATCGGCTCGGCTTTGAGACGCCCGTCAACGGCACTGTCGGTCTTGACCGGTGACTCCAGCAGATCCATCACCGGCGGCAACGCATAAAGACCAACCAGCAGCACGACAATGCTGATGCCGTCGAGTAGCTCGAGTCGATCGAAGGTAAAACGGTCATTGCCCAAAATCGGATCGGATCCGATCACGGACACGAATACGCCAAAGCAGGCACTGACCAAGCCCTTGATCACGTCCGAGCCAAGCAGAAAGACGATGCTGCACAGCCCAAAGACCGCAACCCAGAAAACCTCGGCCGGACCGAAGAGCAGGGTCACCTTCGAGAGCGGCGGCGCCAGCAGCATCAACGCGAAGGCACTCGCAATGCCGCCGATCGACGAGGACACGACGGCTACCTGCAACGCATAGCCACCTTGCCCTTTTTGCGCCATTGGATAGCCATCAAAGCTCGTGGCGACTGCAGCCGGTGTACCCGGTATGCGCAACAACACAGCGGGAATCGCCCCGCCATACATCGCACCGTTGTAGATACCCGCCATCAAACCCAGCGCAACCAACGGAGTCAGTCCGAACGTGAAAGGCACCAGCACCGAGATTGCCATCGTGGCGCTCAACCCGGGCAAGGCCCCGACGACGATGCCGACAATGACGCCGATGATGACCGCCAGCAGATTGGGCAGCGCCAGCACGCCGGGCAGAGACTGGATCAGGTCAGCGTACATCGCAGGCTCATCGTAGACCGAACCGGCCGCGTGGAAATTCCTGGCTCATCGCGAAACTGAAAATCAAGGCCACTGCGATGAGGACGATCACTGTCGCGATCGCAAGCCCGCGCGAACTGCGATACCCGAACAGCCAGGCCACCAGGGGTACGAAGATCGCGGTGCTGACATAAAAGCCGAGCAAGTCGACGCAGACCGCATGCAGGGTCACAAGAACAAAGGCGCCCGACACGCGGCCCGGCGCCTTGAACACCCGCTGATAGGGCAAGCTCGCGCTCGCATGACGCTGATCCTTGACGATCGCGATCAGCGCAAACAGCATCAACGCAACCAACATCGCCGCCGGCAGCAGCGCAGACATCGCAGTCATGCTCAGCGCCGGCACCAGAAACCCGGCTGCCGTGATGAACAAGCCAATTCCCAGCAAGGTCTCGGCACGCAACAGACGGTGCGGATTGCGTTGTGTCATCGAACTGCCCCGGCAAAACGGTCCATCACGACTCAGCGAGCCTTGATATTCGCCTCGCGGATCACACGGCTCCACTTGGCTGAATCAGCGTTTTGCCGTGCATCAAGTTGCTGTGGCGTGCCACCGACCAAATTGATACCCAGACGTTCGCCAAGCGCAGCAACTTCCGGGCTCTTCAGTGCGGAATTCAGCGCAGCATTGAGCTTGTTGATGATCGCATCAGGTGTACCGACCGGCACATACACCGCCTGCCATTGCTCGACGACGAAATCCTTGATGCCCGATTCGGCCATTGTCGGCGTATCGGGTAGTCCCGGCAGACGCTGGGCCGAGGTAACCGCAAGCGCCTTGAGCTTGCCTGAGCGGATATGCGGCAACGACGCCGCGGCCGGCGCGAACATGAAATTGACCTGCTCGCCAATGGTGTCTGCAATCGAGGGGGTATCACCCTTGTAAGGCACATGAGTGAACTTGGTTCCGGTCTGCATACCAAGCAACTCACCCTGCATCTGCAGAATGGTTCCAATGCCACCAGACGCAAATGCAAGCTTGCCCGGGCTGGCCTTTGCTGCAGCCACCAGATCAGCAACCGACTTGAACGGCTGGTTGGCACCAACCACCAGGATGTGCGGGATGGTGCCGACCGTGATAACCGGTGCCAGGTTCTTAAGCGGATCGTAGGGCATCGCAGTCAGCAGATGCGGTGCAATGGTTTGCGGACCAATCGAGGTGCCAAGTACGGTGTAACCGTCCGGCGCCGCTTTCACCACATAGCCGCCACCGATCGTGCCACTGGCACCCGCCTTGTTCTCGACGATCATGTTGGCGCCAATCGTCGCGGCCACCTGTTTGGTCAGCGCGCGGCCCAGCACATCGGTCGAGCCGCCTGGCGGATAGGGCACAACCCAGGTCACGACCTTGCCCGCCGGCCATTCACCCTGGGCCCAGCCGGCACCCGTTGCAAGGAATGCGCTTGCGCCGATCAGCAACTGACGGCGCATTGAGGAAACCCTTGTCTTGGTCATCATGTCTCTTCTTGCAGGATGTTGATTGTTCGAACCTGGCCGTCCGTCTGAAGCCGGTCACCGGGTAGAACCTTCGAAATTGAAATTGTGGGTTGGGGGTTCTGTGTTCCGTGTTCAGAGATCTCTCAGCCGCGCAGCACGGTCAGCGCATTCTTTGCCGCGCCGACGCCCATCTTGATGTACGCATCGGCCGTCACGCCGCCGATATGCGGACTGAGCACAATGCGCGCCTCGGCCTGAAACGGATGACCGGCAGCCATCGGCTCGACGGCAAAACTGTCCAGTCCGGCGCTGGCAACCTGACCGCTGTGCACCGCATCGAGCAGCGCCTGCTCATCAACCAGGCCACCGCGCGCCGTGTTGATCAGGATCACGCCCTTCTTGCAGGCAGCGAGCGCCTGCGCGTTGACCAACTTCTGGTTGTCCGCAGTGAGCGGGCAGTGCAATGAAATCACGTCGCAGTCGCGCCAGATCGAATCGAGCGATGCGGCCTCAACCCCGGCCGGCAAGGCCTTCGCGTAAGGGTCATGACCCAGCACCTGCATGCCCATCGCCTGAGCGATGCGCGCAACACGGGCTCCGATCGCGCCCAATCCAATCAGACCAATCCTGCGGCCTTCGAGCTCGAGACTCTTGTGCGTGGATTTGTCCCAGTGCCCGGCCCGCATCCTCGCATCGAGCGCCACGACCGACTTCGCGCAGGCCAGCAGCAACGCGATGGCATGTTCGGCCACTGCGGCGGCATTGGCTCCGGCCGCGGCCACCACCTGGACGCCGCGCTCGGCTGCGGCAAGCTTGTCGATGGTATCGGTGCCGCTGCCATGCTTGGAGATCACCTTCAGGCTGGGCGCGGCATCCATCGCCGCTGCGCCCACCTTGCCGTAGCGCACGATGATCGCGACCGGGTCATGCTGTTTGCACAGCGCGACGATGTCGGTTTCACTGGGCTTGCTACCCGCGTAAACAACCTCGTAATCCTGCAGCAGTGCGAGCGCCTCGGCCGCGAGATCTGCCCCGGTGATGAGAAAGACCTGCTTGTCAGACCTCACAGGCTTTCTCCGGCCTTCAACACGCCGGCAGCGCGCAACGCATCATCAAGCCAGCCAGGGCGCAAAGCCTTGCGACTCTTGATGTCGGCAATCCGTTTGGTTTCAGCGGCCACCTTCTCGACTGCCAGCGGGAGCATCGAAGCGGCCTTGTCACGCTCGATCACGGTCACGCCATCGGCATCGCCGACCACCAGATCACCGGGATTGACCGTCACACCGCCGACTGACACCGGATGATTCAAGCGACCGGACACACCCTTGGTCGGACCGTTCGGATTCAAGCCGGCCGCATACATCGGGAAACCCATTTCACGGATCGCTTCGCTGTCGCGCGCCGCCCCGTCGATGACGACCCCGGCAACGCCCAACGCGGCGGCCTGCTGACACATGATTTCGCCCATCAGCGCGGCGCTTAGATCGCCCTTGCCATCGACAACGATTACATCGCCCGGTTTGGCCAGTGCCAACGCGGCATGAATCATCAGATTGTCGCCAGGCCGTACCTCGACGGTCAGCGCTGGGCCCGCGAACTTCATTGACGAGGCGAGCGGCGCGATGCGGCCATGCAATGCGCCGCGGCGTCCGGCCACATCGGCCAGGATCGAAGACGGAAACTGGGCAGCCTGCGCAACGACATCGGCAGGGACGCGCTCGAAATCACGGATCACATCAGGCAACGCGGGGGTCTGGCTCATCGCTGAATTTCCATTGGATAAAGGCCCGCAACCGGGCCGTTGAAAAGCCGGTCAGTCAGTGCCGCCTTCGGCGGTCGCCTGAGCGTGGCGTTGGCGAATCGAGGGCAACACCATCGCGGCAAATAGCAGCGCGGTGATCGCCAGGAAAGTGGCGCTGATCGGGCGCGTGACGAAATCCGCGAAACTGCCGTCAGACATCAACAGCGCACGGCGCAGATTTTCTTCGAGCATCGGGCCAAGCACGAAGCCCAGAATCAGCGGCGCAGGATGACACTCCAACCGCGCGAACACATAGCCAAGCAGCCCCACGCCCGCACACAGGTACACATCCATCGCGCTGTTGTTCAGGCTGTAGTTGCCCAGCGCGGCGAACATCATGATCGCGGGGAACAGCCAGCGGTACGGCACCTGCGTTAGACGCGCCCACAGCCCGACCAGCGGCAGGTTCAACACCAGCAGCAGCACATTGCCGACGAACATGCTGGCCACTAGACCCCAGAACAGTTCCGGCTTGCTTGTCATCACTTCGGGGCCAGGCTGGATGCCCTGCATGGTCAGCGCGCCGAGCATCAGTGCCATCACCGCAGTGGCCGGAATGCCTAGTGTCAGGGTCGGGATGAAGTGCGTCTGCGCGGCGGCGTTGTTGGCTGCCTCGGGCGCGGCAACGCCCTCGATCGCGCCCTGCCCGAAACGCGACGGATCGCGCGCGAGCTTCTTTTCGAGCATGTATGCGGAGAACGACGCAATCGACGCAGTGATGCCGGGCAGCGCGCCGAAGAAGGAACCCAGCGCTGTGCCGCGCAGGGTCGGCTTGGTCGCTGCCTTGATGTCAGCCCAGGTGGGCATCAGGTTCTTCACATCGGTGGCGAACACCTCGACCTTCTCGGTGCGTGCGACGTTCTGGACGATTTCGGCGATCGCGAACAGCCCGACCGCAATGACAGTGAAACCCACACCATCCAGCAACTCGGGCAAGCCGAATGAAAAGCGCGGCATCCCCGAAGTGACATCCGTACCCACGATTCCCAGCATCAAACCGATGACCACCATCGCCAGCGATTTGATCAGATCGCCGTGCGCCAGCACCGCGGAAAATACGAGCCCCATAAGCATCAGTGAAAAGTATTCGGTAGCCCCGAATTCAAGCGCCCATTTGCCGACCAGCGGACCGAACAGTGCGACCATCAGCGATGAGAGGATTCCGGCAACAAAGGATGCAATGGCTGCTGTTGCCAGTGCCGGACCGGCACGGCCCTGACGCGCCATCTGATACCCGTCGATCGCAGTGACAGCCGACGACGCCTCGCCTGGCATGTTCACTAAAATGGCGGTGGTCGAGCCGCCGTACTGCGCACCATAGAAGATGCCGGCCAGCATGATCAGAGAGCTCACCGGATCCAGACTGAAGGTGATCGGCAGCAGCATCGCGATCGTCACCAATGGTCCGACGCCGGGAAGCACACCGATGAGCGTTCCGAGCAATACCCCGATAAAACAGTACGCGAGACTTTTTAACGTGAGCGCAACGCTGAGGCCGAGCGCAAGATGGGACAACACATCCATCGATCAGTTCCCTGCCCCGAACGTAATCATTGAATAAGGCAAGCCCAGGCCCCAGACGAAGATCGCGATCGCCAAAAGGCATAGCACCAGCGTCAGAACAAACACCTCAAGCAGCTTGAATTCACGACCGGCCCAAGCGCTGACAACAACCAGCGTGACCAGCGCGGGCAACAAGCCCGCATCCTCCATCAGCCGGCCGAATAACAGCAGCGCCGCAGTCAGCTTGAACAGCGGCACCCACCCCCACGGGCCATCGACCGCATGAGGCGACCTTAAACCCTTGAGCGCCGTCATGAGTCCGAAGCCAACGAGCACCAGGCCGAGCACCCGCGGGAAAAACCCGGGACCCATTTCTTGCAGACTGCCAAACGGGTAGGACTGCGCGACGATGAAGCCCGCGCAGCCGAACCCGATAAACAGCAAACCGGCGAGAAAATCGCGATTGTTGAGCAGACCCGGTTTCATCGGATCGTGTTTACTGCTTCTGGATGCCGGCTTCCTTGATCACGTTCGCCCACTTATCGTGGTCGGCCTTGATCGCGTCGGCGAAGGCTTTCGGTCCAGTCGCAACATCGCTGGCCAGCCGCTGCTTCACGTCGGGCGCGTTCAGCACCTTGACGATTTCGGTGTTCAGCTTCGCAACGATCGGCTCTGGCACACCAGCCGGCACCGCGACCCCGAACCAGGTCACCGACGCGACGCCCGGATAGCCAGATTCAGCCACCGTCGGCACATCGGGCCAGGCAGCCACACGCTTGGTCGAGGTGACCGCAATCGCACGCAGTTGTCCTGCCTTGACGGGCCCCTTGGCAGACTCGATCGATGCGACAAAGAACGACGCACGACCGCTGATCACATCAGGAAGTGCCTGCGCGGTGCCCTTGTACGGCACATGCTTGTAATTGATGCCGATCGCCTTTTTCAGGTACTCGCCCGTCAGGTGCGCAACCGTGGCGTTGCCGGGTGACGCAAACAACAGCTTGCCCGGCGCAGCCTTGGCGGCATCAACCAGATCGGCAAAGGTCTTGATCGGCGAATCGGCCCCGACGGTGATCGCCAGCGGAACCTCGCTGACCAGAGTCACTGGCGTAAAGTTCTTGACCGGATCGTAGGGCAGCGCGCTCATCAGCGACGGTGCGATCGACATGTTGCTGGTCTGGCCCATCACGATCGTGTAACCGTCGGCCTTGGACTTGGCCGCCGCATCAAGCCCGACCGTGCCGCCGGCACCGGCCTTGTTTTCAACGACGATTTTCCAGCCGAGCGTCGACGACAGCTTGTCGCTGACGACGCGGCTCAGGATGTCAGTGCCGCCACCCGGCGGGAAGGGCACGATCATCTTGATCGGTTTGTCCGGATAGTTATCCTGCGCCGCGGCGCCTAGTGCAATGGCACCAAGAGCCAAGGCAACAAGAAACTTTCGATGAATTCGCATGTCATGTCTCCGGGATCGTGCCCGTTCGTTGAGTGATATCCAGGCTTTGAGCTGCCGAGTATTGATTGCCATTTGCCCTCAGTCCAATCAATAATTTCTGGAAATTCATCAACAAGACTTTTGTTATGGACTTGCGCGACCTACGTTATTTCGAGACGATTGCCGAGCTCGAACACCTGAGCCAAGCCTCGGCACGCCTTCACCGAACCCAGCCGGCGCTCAGCAGCAGCATCCGACGCCTAGAAGCCAACTGCGGCGCCGCGCTTTTCGAAAAGGCGGGACGGGGCATCCGCCTCACCGAAGCCGGCAAGGTGCTGCTCAAATGGGCAAAGCGCATGCGCTTCGATGTGGAGGACGCCAAGCGCGAGCTCTCGTCGATCGGCTCCGGACTGTCTGGCCATATCCGGCTCGGCATCGTGCCGACCGCGGCGCAGTTCCTGCTGCCGGCGGTCGCACGCCAGCTGTTGCAGGAGGCACCCGGCGTCACGCTGAACACTAATGTCGGTCTAATCGGTACGCTGATGCCGCAACTGCGCGCCGGCGAGCTGGACATGGTGGTCGGCACGGAAAGCACTTCGGAGCCCGGCTATGTGTCGCGCCTGCTCGCGCAGGACAACATTGTGGTTGCAGCCAGCGAGGAGCACAAAGTGTTCCATGAGCCGGCTAGCCTGAAAAAACTGACCGCCTACCGCTGGGCTCTGCAGCCGCCCGGTGCGCCGACACGCGACTGGCTGGATCGCGCCTTCGACCGACAGGGACTGCCGCGCCCGCATGTTCAGGTTCAGACAACAATGTTGCTCATGCTGCCCGCGCTGATCGTCGAAACCCGACTGCTCAGCTTCATCTCCCGTCATCACTTGGTTGGAAAAACGCGCATCCCGGGCCTCCAGGAGGTCCCGGTCAAAGGCGGCGTGATGCGCCGCAGGATGGTGCTCACCTACCGGGAGAACAGCTACGTCTCGCCCGCGGCTCAGCGACTGATCGATCTTCTGGTGCGGTCCGTCTCTTTCGATGGATGACGCAAAGCAGTGCAAATTTCCAGGCGTCGATCAGCAAGCGCTCACGATGTCTGGCCATCACGAGGCGTAGGAAGGATCCAGCCGCGCCAGGCGACGCAACTGCGCCGCCCAAGCCAGCTCGCCGCCCCTGGCCTGCCCGGCGCCGTAGTTGTACTTGCCTTGCTCAATGGCCTTTTCGATCACGGCTGGCTTGATCTCGCGTAGCTTGCTGCCGCCGGTCATCGCGGTGATCTGAAATTCGCAGGCCTTTTGCAGCCGGTACATATTGTTGAAGGCTTCTGCCACCGTGCGGCCCACCGTCAGAGTGCCGTGGTTGCGCAAGATCAGCATCGATCCGTCGTTCAGGTCGCGAAGCAGCGACTCGCGCTCGGCATGGTCAAAGGCGATGCCTTCGTAGTCGTGGTAGCGCAGCAGGCTCCAGCCCGACAGCGCGCGCTGCGATGCAGGCAGTAATCCATGATCCTGCATCGAGACGCCCACGCCTTCGCGGGTATG
>JAURMJ010000120.1 GCA_030830765.1 Quisquiliibacterium sp. | reverse complement strand
TGGGGCACGCAGGCCGAAGACGCAACCCGGCGCGATTTCACCATCAACGCGCTCTACTACGATCCGGTCGCTGATGAAATTCTGGACTATCACCAGGGCGTCAAGGATCTGCGCAAGCGCACGTTGCGCATGATTGGTGACCCGGCCACTCGCTACCGCGAAGATCCGGTGCGCATGCTGCGCACGGCGCGATTCGCCGGCAAAACCGGTTTTGCGATCGAAGACAAGACCCGCGCACCAATCCGCGAGCTGGCACCGCTGATCCACAACGTGCCCGCGGCTCGTTTGTTCGACGAAATGCTCAAGCTGCTGCAGTCCGGTCATGCGCTGGAAAGCCTGCACGCCCTGCGCAACGAAGGCCTTCATCATGGTCTGCTGCCCATGCTTGATGTCGTTTTTGAGCAACCCGATGGCGAGCGTTTTGTTCAGAACGCGCTGACCCGCACCGACGAACGTGTTCTTGAGGGCAAGCCCATTTCGCCCGGATTTCTGTTCGCCACACTGCTCTGGCAGCAGGTGCGCGTGCGCTGGGAGAAACGCGTCGCTGCAGGGGAGCCATCAATCCCGGCTCTGCATGAAGCGGCCGATTCGGTCATTGATGAGCAAGCCTCCAAACTGGCAATTCAGAAGCGGATCATCGGTGACATGCGTGAAATCTGGGCCATGCAGCCACGCTTTGAGCGCCGCAGCCCGGGCGCCTCGATGCGTCTTCTCGAACACCTACGCTTTCGAGCCGGCTATGACTTTATGCTGCTGCGCTGCGACGCCGGCGAAGCCCCGGCCGAACTGGGCGCCTGGTGGACGAAATTCGTCGAAGCAGACTCAGCAACACGCCAGGAAATGCTGTCCAAGGCCCCTTCCGGCAGCTCGGCCCGCAAACGCCGCCGCCGCTCTCCAAAGAAAGGCGGCGGGAAAAGCAGACCCGAGGACGGTACGGAATAGTCGGTGCCTGCCGATCAACAACGGGCGTTCATCGGCCTGGGCGCCAACCTGAACGACCCTCGCCACACACTGGCCCGCGCAGTCCACGAGTTGGCCCACCTGCCGTGCACGCAAGTCGTTGCACTGTCCTCGGTCTATCGCAGCGCGCCGGTCGACGCGCAAGGCCCCGACTTCCTGAATGCCGTTGCCGAGCTTCGTACGAGTCTGCCTGCAGGAAAGCTGCTGGCCGCATTGCACCAGATCGAGGATCGTCATGGACGGTCGCGACCATTTCGCAATGCGCCGCGGACTCTTGATCTCGATCTGCTGATGCTGGACCAACAGATAATTGCAGATGAAAATCTGCAATTACCTCATCCGCGAATGCATGAGCGCGCATTCGTCCTGGTGCCGCTGGCCGAAATTGCAGCAGAACTGCAGATCCCCGGACAACCGGCCCTGCCGATCCTGCTGGCCCGTTGCGCTGAGCAGCCGATCGAACTGATTGCCGAGGCTCAGACCCTGCTGGAGCACCCCGAGCCGATGTCCGAAGAGGTAAGAACGCAATGACCCCAGCAGCGACCCCGCCACTCTCGCCGTTCGAGCGCTACCGACACATTGTTGTCGAAGGCCCGATTGGCGCCGGCAAGACATCGCTGGCACGCAAGCTCTCGCAGCGTTTCGGGGTCGAATCTGTACTTGAACAGCCCGATGAAAACCCGTTCCTTGAACGCTTCTATCGGGAAGGCCGACGCCACGCGCTGTCGACCCAGCTGTTCTTTCTGTTTCAGCGTGTCAACCAACTGCGAGAGCTGAGCCAGCGCGATCTGTTCGCCCAGGCTGTGGTCGGCGACTTTTTGCTCGACAAGGATCCGCTGTTCGCACGCCTGACGCTTGATGATGACGAGCTTTCGCTCTACCAGCAGATCTTCGAGAATCTTCGCCCTCAGGCGCCAATTCCCGATCTGGTGATTTATCTGCAGGCCCAGCCGGACACACTCGTTGAGCGGGTCCGGCGCCGAGGCATCGCGATGGAATCCGACATCTCTGAGTCCTACCTGCGGGCCCTTGGTGAGGCCTACAGCCGCTTCTTCTACCACTACGAGGAAGCCCCACTGATGATCGTGAACACCGAGCACCTGAATCCGATCGACAACGAGGAAGATTTCGAAGTGCTGATCCGGCAATTGATCGATATGCGGGGACGACGCGGCTTTTTCAATCTGGTTCAGTAACCGCCGGGCTCACGCGTCTAGAATGTCCGGATCCCTTCAATAGACGAATCGCAATGATCATCCCAGTCATTCTGTCCGGCGGCTCGGGCACCCGCTTGTGGCCTGTCTCCCGTGAGGCCCTTCCAAAACCGTTCATGCGACTGGGCGGCGAGCTGAGCTTGCTACAACGCGCGATAACCCGTTCACTGCCACTGGCTGGCGCTGATGGTCACCTCGCTGTCGTCACCAATCAGGAATATTTCTTTCGAACACGCGACGAGGTCCAGGTACTGAAAGCTGCGGGATCAGCCGATGCTGGCGTGCAGATCACGCAACTGCTTGAGCCCCAAGGACGCAATACAGCTCCAGCGATTGCAATGGCTGCCTTGTGGGCTCAGAGCCTGAACGAAAAGGCAATCCTGCTGATTCTGCCGGCCGACCATCTGATCCCCGATGAATCAGCCTTTCAGGCGCGTGCGCGCGATGCCGCAAAACTAGCAGCCGATGGCGCGATCGTGCTGTTCGGCATCCAGCCGACTGCGCCGGAGACCGGATTCGGCTACATCGAAATGGGCGATGCGCTGGAGGGTCGCAGTGCGCGCCGCGTCAAGCGCTTCGTTGAAAAGCCCGATGCGGCCCGCGCGATGCAGTTTCTGCAAGCCGGTAACTTCGTCTGGAACAGCGGCATGTTCTGCTTCGGGGCAGGCTGCATCCTCGAGGCCATGCAGGAACATTGCCCGCAGGTTCTTGAAACAGCCCGCCAGACCTGGGAAGTCGCGCGCCAGGGCATGGACGCCGAGCAACTCCGGATTCCAGCTGAGCAGTTCGCGCAATGCCCGGACATCTCGATTGACTACGCCGTGATGGAAAAAGCGCACAACGTGGTCGTCCTGCCCTCCACGTTTGCGTGGAGCGACATCGGTTCCTGGAAAGCCGTTGCTGAACAACTTCCTGCCGACGAGCAAGGCAATACAGCGCTCGGCGAGGCCATCCTGATCGACTCGCGCAATACCCACGTGCAAAGCGAGGATCGTCTGGTTGCCGTGGTCGGACTGGACAATCTGCTGGTCGTGGATACGCCGGATGCGTTGCTCGTGGCCAGCAAGGACGCCAGCCAGCAGGTCAAGGAAGTCGTCGCAAAGCTGAAGGCCAGCGGACATGAAGCGGCCCGACTGCATCGCACCGTTGCCCGCCCCTGGGGAACCTACACGGTTCTTCTCGAGGGGCCGCGCTTCAAAATCAAACGCATTGTCGTGCGCCCAGGGCAGACACTTTCACTGCAGATGCACCATCATCGCAGCGAGCACTGGATTGTTGCGTCAGGGACAGCCCAGGTGACCTGTGACGACCGGGTGTTCCTTGTGACTGCAAACGAGTCGACCTATATCCCGATTGGCAGTCGTCATCGATTGGAAAACCCGGGCGTACTCGATCTGGTCATGATTGAAGTGCAATGCGGTGACTACCTCGGCGAAGACGACATCGTTCGCTTCTCGGATGTCTATGGACGCTCTTCCCCCGAGCCTGCAGCCGCAAAAAGCTGACGGGCGTTACTTCATCGCACTGCGCCCATCGGCCCGGGCCAGACGGGCGCTTGAACAGCGCGCTGGCGCCCTGGCCCGCCGTTTTGGCGGCAAGCCACTGCTCGCACATGATCTGCACCTGACCACGGCCTTCATCGGTCCTGCACCGATTTCCATTGAAACGTCGCTGCGTCTGGCGGTCGCCGGAATACCCGAACCTCAGACGCTCAGCTTTGAACGGATCAACGCTTTCGGGCGGCGTCTTTTGTGGACAGGCCCGGTCGAATGCCCGGATTGGCTTGCCGCACAGGTGGGACTCCTGCGGGCCGCTCTGAAAGCGCGGCAGATCGACTTCGATCAGCGTCCTTTCATTCCTCATCTGACGTTGGTCCGCGGCGCAAGACCTGTCACCTCCGAGGCCATCGACCTCATCAACCGGGACTTCGAACCAATTCCGGCCCTGGGGATGCGACTGGCCATCGGCACCAGCGCTCGGGCACTGCCGAGCCATCGTTACCGTTGGGTGTCATCAAACCGTCATGCAAACGTCATAATCTCCCGCGGATGAACACACGAATCCTGATCGTTGAAGATGAGCCTGCGATCCGAGAACTGATCGCTGTCAACTTGCGTCATGCGGGCTACCTGCCTGAGTTTGCCAGCGACGCCCGCAGTGCCCGCCGACAGATTGATGAGCACCTCCCTGATCTGATCCTGCTTGACTGGATGTTGCCTGATGCCTCCGGGGTGGATCTTGCCCGTCAGTTGCGCGCAGAAGCCAGGACCCGGGAGTTGCCGATCATCATGCTGACCGCCCGGGCGCAGGAGTCAGACAAGCTGACCGGGCTTGAAACCGGCGCAGACGATTACATCACCAAACCATTCTCACCCCCGGAGCTGCTGGCCCGAATCAAAGCAGTGCTGCGCCGGGTTGCACCCGCAGCGACCGAAGATGCCGTCGAAATTGCCGGCCTTCGTCTGGATCCCAAAACCTATCGGGTCACAGGAAATGGCACACTGCTGGAGATGAGCCCAACCGAGTTCAAACTGCTCCATTTCATGATGAAACATGCCGACCGGGTCCTGTCACGGGCCCGCTTGCTGGACAGCGTCTGGGGGGACCATGTGTTCATCGAAGAACGTACCGTCGATGTGCATATCCGACGCCTGCGCCTGGCCCTGCAGACCAGCGGTCACGACCGACTGATCGAGACCATCCGGGGCGGCGGTTACCGCTTCCTACCGGCATGATCTGGATCCAGGCGCTGATCCCCGCCGCCGTCGCACTAGCAATCGGCGCCGTGCTTGGCGCACTTTTTTCCGCAGAGGCGGCTGCCTGGTGGATTGCAGTTGCGCTTGCGCTCCTGGCTTTCCGGGATGCCATCAGGCTGGCGCGACTGCATCACTGGGCCGCACTCCCGCGACAACGCGATCTGCCCCGATTCAGTAGTGGTTGGAGACAGATGCTCGAACGGCTCGAGCGCTTCCTGCAACAGGAGAAGGAACACCAGGGTGAATTGAATGAGGAGCTCGCCCAGCTGCATGCCGCCGTCGATCAGCTTCCGGATGGCCTGACCCTGATTGACCGCTATGACCACGTTGAATGGCGCAACAAGGCGGCTGAGCACCTGCACGGCATTTTTGCCAGTGGCAGACCGATCCATCACTTTGTCCGGCAACCCGAGTTCATCGACTATCTGAGCGCGGGTGACTTCGCCAGGCCGCCGATCATCGCCTTGCCATCCTCCCCGGGCCGCTTGTTCGAATTGCGTGTGCACCCGACTGAAAACGAGGGCAAGCTGCTGATTACCCGCGATGTCACCAACCAGGCCAGACTCGATACGATGCGCCGCGATTTCGTTGCTAACGTCTCTCATGAGATCCGTACGCCGGTCACTGTGATTGGCGGGTTTGCCGAAACCATGCTGACGCTCGATCTGGACGATACGGCGAGGCGTGACTACCTGCAGATGATCCTGAAACAAAGCCAGACAATGCAGCGACTCGTCGATGACCTGCTGACGCTGTCGTCACTGGAAAGCTCGAACAACCCGCCAACCGAGGAGCGGGTTGAACTGCATGAGCTGGCTTTGTCGTTAACCGCCGAAGCCCGCGCACTGTCGCAGGGCCGTCATGCGATCGAGGTGCGTTTTGAGCAGCCTGTCGCGGTCCAGGCCTGCGCTGGCGAAATCGAATCGGCGCTGCGCAACCTGCTGACCAATGCCGTGCGCTACACCCCCGAGGGCGGGACCATCCGGCTTTCGGTCATTCCGGGTCAAGAATCCGTCTCGGCACAGGTCGCCGATACCGGGCGGGGAATCTCAGCCGCGGACCTGCCCAGGATCTTTGATCGCAGGTATCGGACCGAGAAGGACCGAAAGGACAGGCCGGCGGGCACCGGC
>JAURMJ010000119.1 GCA_030830765.1 Quisquiliibacterium sp. | reverse complement strand
CTTTATCACATGGAGCGCCGACACGGTATAGGCCATGCGTCTTAGCCGGTGTGATTAATTGAGCGCCTAATCCGCTCTCATCAGCCATCTGCTTAATACCCAGCCTACCTCCAGCACGCTACGATGGAGCGCATGAGAGAACGAAATCACCAAGGGATGATTGAGGCGCTGCGCGATGCCATCATTGAGTCGTCAAAGAAGCACTGAACGCAGTAGCCCGCTCGCTGATCCTGGCCAGCGGGGAGAGAAATGTGGCTCAGTGGTCTGAATTGGGCGGAGGCGGGTGAATACACGATGCGACTACCTGCGTGGCAACGCTCTGCAATAAGGTGATTGGATAGGTTTGGTAGGTAAGGGCCAACACCACCCTGCAAAGCCACTGTTTATCATGGGTTGTGACAGACCCGCTCTGCATCATCGATCAATGAAAAACGCGCCTTTTGGGCGCGTTTTTCATTCCGCCCTCAACCAGGTCTGGGTTCGGCCCACCAGCGGCAGGCCAATATAGCCGCGCACTTCGAGTTTTCTGCCTCCTTCAATCGGCGTCAAACGTACCCGGTACAGCTTGCCTTTTTGTGGATCAAGAATCTCACCGCCGTCCCAGAGTCCATCTGTTTCTCTGCTGCGACTGACACCTCGAATGATCTCCATGCCAACGATCATCTTGTCTTTGCGGTCATCAGTACACAGATTGCAGACTTTGATGCTTTTCGGATCATTGACAAGAGATTTTTCAACGCGCCCTGAGACGATACCTTCGTTGTCGATAATCCGGACCAGCGATTTTTCCTGGCCGGTTTCATCATCGATTGTTTTCCATACTCCAGCCGGCGTCATCTGTGCCCAGCCTGTCGCCGGGCTTAACACCATCGCGGTTGCGCTGATGAGCAGAAGATTTTTCAGATTGATCATGGCTCGTGTTCCTCTAAGAGTGTCGGAAAAATTTGAGCTGTGTGGTGCAGGCAGCGCTTTTAGCGATCGCATTGTGGCGCTTTACGATCGCAATGGGTCAAGTTCGCTTCCTTCCGGCATTTCGTTGGCCGCCTCATGAGCAGTCTGTTCAGATGGATCCGCTGTCCGAGGCGATTGCGCTGCATGCTGCGAGCCTGGGAAGTCCTTCCTGCCTACACAACCGCTTCGCATTCAATTTCGACTTTCATTCTCGGATCAACCAACGCTTTGACCTCAACAAGGGTTGAAGCCGGGCGGTGATCTCCAAAATCACGAATTCTTCTGGGGTTGATCGAGGCGCGTTCTGAGATATCGGTCATAAAGATTCTGACCTTCGTGACTCGATCCAGTCCGCTTCCCGCCGCTTTCAGGCAAGCATTCAGGTCATCCATGGCAATGTCGAACTGTTCGACGGTGCTGTCTGGAATTGATCCATCGTGTCGCATCCCGACCAACCCGGAGACCCAGACAATACCGTTGGCTTGAACCGCGTGACAGTAATGGCTGACAGGTTGAAGGATGTCGTCCAGCATGATGCGTTGGATCATAGTGAGCCTCCTCAAGTTGGGTTGATTTTTCGTGACTCCGTCGCGTCCCTGGCCAATATCAGCCCGCAATCTTTTGATCAGGAACCGGCTATGCAGATTGGACTCACCGCTCGCTGGGGTCAAGCCACGGCATTGATTCAATTGGAATTACATCAATTGATCGGCGTACCTTGAACGCGTGTCCAGGCATCCATCATCGATGCGGGTGCCTGCGGATTTCCTCTTCATGCTCCCCAAGGGTTGGAGCATTCAGGCGCATGCTGGCTAGGGTTCTGGAAAAGCTGATCGGCAGCCCGGCCTGCCGCAGTCGGCCCTCGGTCGGATGATCGACTTCACGCCAAAACCCGATCGCGTTCAGACGGGGATCCTGAATCAGAGCGTCGATGGAATGGACCGGACAGCGGCACAGACCGGAATACATCGCCCTCCGGCGGCTCGAGCTTGATGACCAATGTGGTTTTACAAGCTTTAGTGCAGCGTCTTGTGCGTGGATAATCGACTTAACAATATTTTCAAGGATTGCGCCATGTCAGAGCCAACCATCCAGTTCGACGAACAGATTGGCAGGCAATTTGTTCGCTACGCAAAAATGCTCGCGGCCAGGGGCTACGTGCACAACACGCTCGGAAACATGGTGATACGCGCACCTCATCCTGACTATGCCCACGGATTGGCGTACACCAAGCATGCGGAGATCTCCCTGGAGGAAATGGAGATTGAGAACATCGTGATCACTGAAGTCGATTCCAGCAAGATTGTCTACGGATCCAAGCTGACCAGCATCGGACATAATCTGAGCCGCGAGATCCTGCGCCTTCGTCCTGATATTCAGGCAACAATTCACGTCCACGACGATTCAATCATTGCCTGGCTGGGCAGCAATCCGGAAAGAGGGTTTCCGGTCCTCTCGCTGGACCCGCCATTCGTCCTTGGTAAGCCCGTGCACTGTGTGCCCGCGCATGTCGATGTCGAAGCCGATGTCAGCTCAGTGGCTTCGTTCATCGCGGATACGAACGCGGTCGTGCTCATTGGTCATGGTGTGACCACGCTGGGGAGAAATATCTCCGAGGCCTACCATCGCCTGAATACGCTGACCGCTGAGGTCAGACGGTGCATCCTGGCTGAACAGTTGGCCGGTCAACGCGGCGAGCGCCCGCAGTATCGCGAGGCAGCGGAAATCGAGGCGATGTATCGCTATGCGGACCGGATCATCTATCCGGTCAGTGCCTCGGATGTCATGAAGGATTAAGGACGCGTCCGGGTCGGTAAAGCAATCTTCCCAAGCTCACATCGCATCTGCTCAACCCGGCGGGTCGCAGGGAACCGTGCCCTCCAGCCTGGGAAGCATGACCTCGAGCAACTCAAAGTCGGTGGAGGTATGGGTCTCGTTATGCTTCATGCCACCCGGTAGCAGCAGCGAATCACCCGCGACCATGTGCACGCTGGAGCCATCTTCAAGGTCCAGATCCAGCGTTCCCTTCAGGACGTAGATGAACTGGCTCTCGCAGATGTGGTAATGCCAGCCGGTTGGCTCGGTCAGTCCCTGGTTGGTGCTCATGACCTGGGCGGTCATCTCGCCCTCGCTGGCCGCAAGCTGGCGATACTTGAAAAAGTCGCGTCGACCGGGCGTGAAGACCGGATTTGCCGCCGGTGAAAAAATTGCTTTCTTGCGGTCTTCAGCAGTTGCCAGGTCAGTCTTGGAACTCATGATGCTTTCCTCCATCAATCCCGTGTTCCGGGAACCAAAAATTTAAAAGAAGGCGCGGAACGCCGCCAGCGTTTCGGCGGGTGCCTGTTCGGTCGGGTAGTGACCGCAAGGCAAGTCGATCATCGCCTCAATCTGTGCGCAGTAAACGGGCCAGACCTCTCTTGGAGAGTGCCTCAGGGCAGTGTGACTTCGTTCGCCCCAGAGCACCAGCGTAGGCACCTGAATCAGACGGCCCGCCTGCAAATCATCGGTGTCCATGGTCAGATCGATCGTGGCCGCTGCCCGATAATCTTCACAGACTGCATGAATATTCTGCGGCGTGCAGACGCGGATGTATTCCAGAATTTCCTGTTCAGTGAATCCGCCCTTACCAGGTCCTTGCTTCATCAGCTTGTCGCGAATGTAGAACGCTTCATGGCCGCCGAGCAGGCGCTCTGGAAAACCTTTGGGCTGAGCCATGAAGAACCAGTGGTAAAGATCCACTGCCATGTCGGCAGTGATGTGATGAAAAACATAGTGCGTGGGCAGGATGTCGAGAAACGCAACCCGTTCGACTCGCTCGGGGCCGTCGAGTGCCATCCGATAGGCGACGCGTGCGCCGCGATCATGGCCGGCGAGCCTGAACCGTTCAAAGCCCAGTGAAGTCATCACCTCGAACTGGTCTTGCCCCATCCGCCGGAAGCTGTAATTTGAGTGATCTGCTGTTCCCTCGGGCTTGGAACTCTCGCCGTAACCGCGCAGGTCAGTCGTCACAACGGTGAAGTGCTGCATCAGTTGCGGCAGGATTCGATTCCAGCTCATTTGCGAGAGCGGGTTG
>JAURMJ010000118.1 GCA_030830765.1 Quisquiliibacterium sp. | reverse complement strand
CTGGCCATCTCGGAGGCCGCGGCACCCTACGGGCTGTATTACGCGCCCGACCCTTCATCGCAGATTGCCTGCACCATTGGAGGCAACGTGGCTGAGAACTCCGGGGGGGTGCACTGTCTGAAGTATGGGTTGACCGTGCATAATGTGCTGCGGGTGCGCGGCGTCACGATTGACGGTCAGGTGGTCGAGTTTGGTGGCGAGGCCCTGGACAGTCCGGGTCTGGATCTGCTGGCCGTGCTGATCGGCTCCGAAGGCATGCTGCTGGTGGTCACCGAGGTCAGTGTCAAGCTGGTGCCCAAGCCGCAGCTGGCGCAGGTCGTGATGGCCTCGTTTGACGACGTGAAGAAGGCTGGCGAGGCCGTGGCGCGGATCATCGCCGAAGGCATCATTCCTGCGGGTCTCGAAATGATGGATCAAAAGACCTCGCAGGCTGTTGAGCCATTCGTGAAGGCTGGTTACGACCTCGATGCACAGGCGATCCTGCTGGCCGAATCCGACGGCACCCCCGAAGAGGTCGCCGAAGAGATCGCCCGCATGGAGGCCGTGCTGCGCAGCTCGGGAGCCACCGCCATCAAAGTCTCCGAGAGTGAGATCGAGCGGCTTCGATTCTGGTCGGGTCGCAAGAATGCCTTTCCCGCAGCCGGCCGGATTTCGCCGGACTATTACTGCATGGATGGCACGATCCCGCGAAAGAATCTCGGACAGATGCTGGTTGCCATCGAAGACATGGAACAACGCTTCGGGCTGCGCTGCATGAATGTGTTCCACGCCGGGGACGGGAATCTGCATCCACTGATTCTCTTCAACGCGAACGACCCGGACGAATGGAAGCGGGCCGAGGATTTCGGCGCCGAGATCCTGGAGACCTGTGTTCGCTTTGGCGGCACGGTCACTGGTGAGCATGGGGTTGGCATCGAGAAGATCAACTCAATGTGTGTGCAGTTCAGCCCCGAGGAGCGTGAGACCTTTTTCGCAGTCAAGCGGGCCTTCGATCCCCAGGGCTTGCTTAATCCGGGCAAGGCGATTCCGACGCTGTCGCGGTGTGCCGAATACGGAAAAATGCATGTTCACGGCGGCCAGCTGCCGTTTTCCGAATTGCCCCGATTCTGAGGACTGTGATGTCGGCACTCGATGACCTGATTGACCGGATTCGTGCGGCAAATGCGAGTCGCACCGCGCTGCGGATTCGTGGCGGTGGCAGCAAGGATTTCTATGGGCAGGTGCTGCAGGGCGAGTTACTCGAGACGCGGGGCTGGAACGGGATCATCTCTTTTGAACCGACCGAGCTGGTGGTCACCGCGCGTTGCGGCACGCCGCTGGCCGAGCTGAATGCGGCGCTGGCTGAGCAGCGCCAGATGCTGGCCTTCGAGCCGCCGGCGTTCGGCCCGGATGCGACGATCGGTGGTGTCGTCGCTGCCGGCCTGTCCGGCCCGGCCCGTGCGGCAGTCGGTTCGGCCCGTGATTTTGTGCTCGGTGTTTCGCTGGTTGATGCAGATGGCCAGCTCAAACACTTCGGCGGCCAGGTGATGAAGAATGTTGCCGGCTATGACGTCTCGCGGCTGTTGTGTGGCTCAATGGGCACGCTTGGGTTGATCAGCCAGGTGTCGCTCAAGGTGCTGCCGCTGCCTGCAGCGCAGGTGACACTGTCTATTCAATGCGACGAGTCTGATGCGCTGGCGCAGCTCAATGCCTGGGCAGGGCAGCCGCTGCCGATCCATGCCAGTGCATGGCATGACGGCATGCTGCGACTGCGATTGGCTGGCGCGGCTGCGGCAGTGCAGGCCGCCCAACGGCGCTTCGAAACCGGACACGATGCTGTCGAGATGTCTGCGACCGATGCTGCCCAGTTCTGGACCGCCTTGCGCGAACAGCAGCTGCCCTTCTTCGATGGCGATACGCCGCTGTGGCGCTTGTCCGTGCCGTCGACTTCGGCACCGCTGCGGCTTTCTGGTGAACAGCTGATCGAATGGGGTGGTGCACTGCGCTGGTTGCGCAGCAAGGCTCAGGCCACCGAGATCCGTGAGATCGCGCGTAAGGCCGGCGGTTCGGCAAGCCTGTTCCGCGCAGGCGACAAATCGGTCGGCGTGTTCGATACGCTGTCACCGATTATTGCCACGCTCAATCAGCGCCTCAAGGCGCAGTTCGACCCGAACGGGATCTTCAACCCTGGCCGTATGTACCCGGGACTCTGATCGATGGAAACTCATCTGGCCGACTGGCTCAAGGACACCCCGGACGGCAAAGAGGCCGAAACGATTCTGCGCAAGTGCGTGCACTGCGGGTTTTGTACGGCAACCTGTCCGACCTATCAGTTACTCGGTGACGAGCTCGACGGCCCACGCGGTCGCATCTACCTGATCAAGCAGGTTGTCGAAGGCAGCAAGCCGACAGCGGCCACCATGCAGCACCTGGATCGCTGCCTGACCTGCCGCAACTGTGAGACCACCTGCCCGTCGGGCGTGCAATATGGGCATCTTGTTGATATCGGTCGCAGGGTGGTTGAGCAACAGGTCCGGCGCCCGCTCGGACAGCGTCTTCTTCGAGGTGCCTTGCGAGAGGGGCTTACCCGCCGCTGGTTGTTTGATCCTGCGATGAAGCTCGGTCAGACGGTTCGTCCGCTGTTACCGAAGGGTTTGCGTGACAAGGTGCAGCCTGTGGCCGAGCCTGGTCAGTGGCCCGAACGCAGCCATGCACGTCGCGTGTTGATGCTCAATGGCTGTGTGCAGCCGGCGATGATGCCGCGCATCGATGCTGCGACCGCGCGCGTGCTTGATGCCCTGACCGCCGCATCCTGCACCTGAGGGGCGTTT
>JAURMJ010000117.1 GCA_030830765.1 Quisquiliibacterium sp. | reverse complement strand
GGCCGGCGGACTGCCGATGAGTCAAGGCGAGATGTTCCGGGCCGATTCACTGGACCCGAACGGCACCGCGCTGGCGAAGTTCAATGGCAATGCCTCGGTGCGCCTGCTGCGTCAACGCGGCTTCGATGCGCCGGTACGCGCGCGCATCGCGACCTTGGTGGCCGATGGTCGCTCAACGCGCAGTTTTGGCGATCCGGGTCTGGACGATGCGGCGCTGTACGAAATCCGCGAGCAGTTTGCGCGCTATGCCGATGACCATGCGGCCGATGCCCATCAGTGGCACCTGAAAAACGATCTGATCCCCGACGAGGTCGTCGCGCAGCTTGCCGAACTGGGTGTTTTCGGTCTGACCATTCCCGAGCAATGGGGCGGCCTGGGGCTGGGCAAAATGGCCATGTGCATCGTGACCGAGGAACTCTCCCGCGGATACATTGGCCTCGGTTCGCTGGGTACACGCTCCGAAATCGCGGCCGAACTGATCCGTGAAAACGGCACCGACGAACAGCGCGACCGTATCCTGCCCGGCCTGGCCGATGGCACGATCCTGCCGACCGCATCCTTTACCGAGCCGGATGTCGGCTCGGATCTGGCTTCGCTCAAGACCCGAGGCGAACTGGTCACACGGGCCGATGGCAGTCGCGCCTGGCGGATCACCGGCAACAAGACCTGGACCACGCACGGCTCGCGCTCGGATCTGATGACGCTGCTGGTGCGAACCGAGATGGGTGAAAAAGGGAACCGCGGCCTGTCGATGATGCTGGCGCCCAAGCCGCGCGGTACCGAGACTGATCTGTTCCCGGCAGAGGGCATGAGCGGCGGTGAGATCGAAGTACTCGGCTATCGCGGCATGAAGGAATACGAAATTGCCTTTGATGGCTTCGAGATTCCCGAGACCGCAATGCTCGGTGGACAGCCGGGCCAGGGCTTCAGGCAACTGATGCGCACGTTCGAAAGCGCCCGGATTCAGACCGCAGCCCGCGCGGTTGGTGTGGCTCAGAATGCCTTCGAGCTGGGATTGTCTTATGCGCTGGTACGGACGCAGTTCGGCCAGCAATTGATCGCGTTTCCGCGTGTAGCCGACAAGCTGGCCTGGATGGCCGTCGAAATCATGATTGCGCGTCAGCTGACGCTGTTCGCCGCTCGCGAAAAGGACGGCGGCCGCCGCTGCGATCTCGAAGCCGGCATGTCCAAGCTGCTTGCGGCCCGCGTCGCCTGGGCAGCGGCCGACAATGCGGTCCAGGTGCACGGCGGCAATGGCTATGCGCAGGAATACCCGATCAGCCGGGTCCTGGTTGATGCACGAATTCTGAACGTGTTCGAAGGCGCCGCTGAGATTCAGGCAAACATTGTTGCAAGGGCCTTGCTTTGACTTGGCAAGGCCACGGGATCAGCTCGAAGACACGCGGCTGAGTCAAGCCCAGGCGTCTGGTCCTGAAAGCACAACGCCGGCGGATGCCGGCGTTGTCACTTCAGTGCAGCGATACCGCTCAGCTGCAGGCTCAGACCCGCTCGATGATGATTGCCGGCGCCATGCCACCAGCTGCGCACATGGTGACCAGACCGCGTTTCAGATCGCGACGCTCGAGCTCATCGAGCAGCGTGCCGATCAGGATTGAGCCCGTCGCACCAATCGGGTGACCCAGCGCAATCGAACCGCCGTTGACGTTGACCTTGTCCCGATTCAGCTTCATGTCGCGAATGAATTTCTCAGACACGACCGCGAAGGCCTCGTTAATCTCAAACAGATCAATGTCATCGACGGTCAATCCGGCCTTGGCCAGCACCTTGCGGGCCGCCGGTACCGGCGCATTGAGCATCAGCGTGGGGCAGTCACCGACATTGGCCATCGCAACGACGCGGGCACGCGGCTTGAGGCCATGCTTTTTTGCGTAGTCCGGTGAGGCCAGCAGCACAGCCCCTGCACCATCCACGACGCCTGACGAATTACCGGCATGGTGGAAGAACTGCAGTTCGACGTCGGGATAAACCTGATTGATCAGCTTGCGATAGGTGTTGCCCTGTTCGTCGAGCGGCACATCAGCCATCACCGCGAACGCCGGTTTGAGGCCGGCAAGACCTTCCATCGTGGTCTGCGGGCGCGGGTATTCCTCATGATCCAGCGCCAGCGTGCCGTCCGCCTTGTAGACATCGATCAGGCTGCGCTTGAACCAGCCGTTCTGGATAGCCGCTGCAGCACGGCGCTGGCTCTCCAGACCGGCTGCGTCCAGATCACTGCGCGTGAAGCCTTCCATCGTCGCGATCGCGTCGGCACAGATACCCTGATGCGACTGCGGGTGCGACGCACGTAGTCGCAGGTTGCCACTGTCCATCATCGGCGGCGCATCGCCGGCCGCACGACGCCCCGGCATCGACATCATCTCGGTACCGCCGGCAATGACCAGATCTTCCATGCCGGCCATGATTGAGGCCGCAGCCATGTTGACGGTAGTAATGCCTGAACCACAGAAGCGGTCGAGCGTGACGCCGCTGGCGCGCTGATCGTAGCCGGCATCCAACGCGGCCATGCGGCCAAGGTCACCGCTTTGCAGGCCGACCTGCGCGGCGGTCCCCCAGATGATGTCATCGACATCAGCCGTCTTCAGACCGTTCCGATCCGCCAGCGCACGCAACACGGCAGCACCGAGGTGCTGCGGATGCATCTCCGACAGCGCTCCCTTGCCGAATTTGCCGATCCCGCGCGGTGTCCGGCAGGCATCGATGATCAGGGCTTCAGGCATATCTCTCTCCGGGTTCGGTGAAATGAATCTTTTCGGTGACTCAATCGGGCGGGAAGTGGTCTTGCAGACCAGCAACCACACGCGTCCATGGTCAATAGCAAGGCATCAGCCGGCGCGCAGCTCAGCCAGGCGCGCCTCAATCAATGCCCTTGAAATACTCATCCGCGGCGGCAACTGCGGCAGATCCTCGGGCGTGAACCATTGCGCATCGGCCAGCTCGGTCGGATTGGCCCGCATGTCGCCGCCCGCATATTCGGCAAAGTAGGCAAGCATCAGCGAATTCGGGAATGGCCAACTCTGACTGCCGAAGTAGCGCAGATCTTTGACCTGCACATTGGTTTCCTCGAAGACCTCACGATGGATTGTGTCCTCAACGGTCTCGCCAGCCTCCATGAAGCCGGCCAACGCGCTGTAGCGGCCCGGCGGAAAATTGATACCACGCCCCAGCAGCAACTCGCGCCCGCGCGTCACTAGCACCATCATCGCCGGCGTAATGCGCGGATAAACCGTCAGGCCACAGGACGGGCAGCGCTTGGCCCGCTCGTTCGGGTCCTGATGGGTTGGCGTGCCGCAGGCGCCACAGAAGCGATGCGTGCGGTCCCATTCGAGCACCTGGACGGCCCGCATGCCGATCGCCAGCGTTGCATCATCGACGACGCCGTACCAGCTGCGCAGGTTCTGCGCAGCCAGCCCGTGCGGCAGGTCGATCCGTATGCGTCCACCCTCACCCGGCGGCTCGGCCAGTCCGACGGCCACGTGTCTGCGCCCTTCATGCACGCCCAGCGAATGTACGCGCTCCGGGACCAGTCCCAGCTCGCGGTAGAAACGCCAGGGCAGCGCCCCTGGCGAATCACTGAACTGAACCAGCGAGTCGCGCACGAAGACATGGGCAATCGCATCATCGTCGAGTACGAGATCGATGGCGATTTCGAATCCTGGGGGCGTGATGATCATGGCAAGGGCCTGATTGAATGTTGGATGGCGGCCAGCGCCGCAGGCGAGCAGCAGCCAGTGCGACTCTGAATTAACGCGCGGGACCAAGGCGCCGTGCGAATAGACCCCGAATAATACCTAGCGATCGCAGATCGGTGCGCTGCACGGCCAGGTTCAGACACAACCGCCACCGGCGCCTAAAATCGGCAGAATCCAGCGAACACCCCTATGCGCAGCACTCCGCGTCAAGTGTGCTGCGACAGGAGGCACAGCAACCCCGGTACTTAAGGCATCAACCCCATGCACACCAGACACCAGCTTTGCGAACAACGGTTTTTCGAGGATTTCCAGATCGGCGAGCGCTTCCTGTCGCCGTCTCGCACGATGACCGAGGCACTGTTTGCCGCCTTTCAGCTTGCCAGCGGCGACAATCACCCGTCGCACTACGACATTGAGTACTGCCGGGCCCATGGGGCACCGCACCTGCTGGCGCACGGATTTCAGGTGCTGATCCAGACTGCGGCTGGTGCCGGGATGTTCCCGCATATGGTTGAGGACTCGATGAAAGGATTCATTGAGCAGAGCAGCCGCTTTTTGAAACCCGTCCATGTCGGCGACACGCTCTATTGCACGCTGGAGGTGACCGGGCTGACCGCGGGACGCACCACCGGCGTCATCACACTGGAGTCGATGGTGCGCAACCAGAGTGATGTGCTCGTGATGGACGGCGTGCAGAAATACCTGCTGAAACGTCGCACGCCGGCCAGCGCCTGAGGCGGACTCAGATGTCGGCGATCGCGTCGCTGATGCGCCGGCCAAGCTCCAGCAACGGCTGGTGCAGTCGCTCCACTTCGCGCTCGGCCTGTTCGACGGTCTCGGCGTCTGCGATGCTCATGTTCAGCACGTAGATCGGGTGACCAGGCACAACCAGCGGTGTTGCCAGTGCAAGCACCTGCGGCTGCCAGGCGGCCCAGCAAAAGCCGCGCTCCTCAACCATCTGGATGGCTGCGTCGATTTCCGCCGCCATCG
>JAURMJ010000116.1 GCA_030830765.1 Quisquiliibacterium sp. | reverse complement strand
TGCATGTTCTGCACCGCCTGCGGACATCAGGGAGAGTGCGGCTGATCGGGGGCCCGGCGGTTTGAGAATTCAGCACCGTCCGCTGTCACGACTTGCTATGATGGAAGGCTGAGCCTGAAGCTTTTTCGATCCTTTTTTCTGGCAATCGAACACAGTCATGACCACCAAGGTATTCGTCGACGGACAGGACGGCACGACCGGCCTGCGCATCAATGAAGTACTCGCCTCGCGCACCGATGTCGAGGTGCTGCGCATCGATGCCGACCTGCGCAAGGATCTGAACGAGCGCGCCCGCCTGCTCAATGCGGCCGATATCGCGTTCCTGTGTCTGCCGGATGCGGCCGCGAAGGAATCCGCTGCGCTGGTCACGAACCCGAACACCTGTGTGATCGATGCCAGCACCGCGCACCGTGTTGCGCCCGGCTGGACCTATGGCATTCCGGAGCTGGCCAAGGGGCAGCGCGATGAACTGCGCCAGGCCAAGCGGATCACCAATCCAGGCTGCCATGCGACCAGCTTTGTGCTGCTGGTGCGCCCGCTGATCGATGCTGGGTTGCTGTCACCGCAGATGCCCCTCAGTGCCACGTCAATCACCGGCTATTCAGGGGGCGGCAAGAAGATGATCGCCGACTATGAAGCCGGTGCGCCCAAGCTGACATCGCCCCGGCCCTATGGTCTTGGCCTGGCCCACAAGCACATCCCCGAGATGCTGGTCCGCACCGGTCTGCGTGTGCGCCCGGTGTTCATGCCGATCGTTGCCAGCTTCTACAAAGGATTGGCCGTCACGATTCCGCTGCAGCTGTCCGAGCTTGCCTCCAAGGCCAGTGCGGCCAAATTGCACGAGACTTTGCAGCGTCACTATGAAGGTGAGCGCTTCGTCCGCGTGATGCCTTTGTCCGATCCCGAGACATTGGCCGAGGGGTTCTTTGATGTGCAGGCCTGCAATGACACCAACCGGGCTGACGTGTTTGTTTTCGAGGGGGACGGGCAGGCTTTGCTGATGTGCCGGCTCGACAATCTGGGCAAAGGGGCCAGCGGCGCTGCGGTGCAGTCGATGAATGTGCACCTCGGGTTGGACGAAGGCCTCGGACTGTAAGCCTGCAGGCAAGCGGGAACCGGTGTCCCGCGAGGTGACCCGATCTTCAGTTCCTGGCCGCGCCGTCTGAATGTCTGCCATCGGATAAAATCGGACTTCCCCGAATCTGCGCACGGCCTCACGACGCTGCAGTGCGTCTCAAGAGAAACAATGAGCTCTTCCGATCTACCCACGCAACGCGTGCGAACCCGTTTTGCCCCGAGTCCGACCGGGTTTCTGCACATCGGCGGCGCGCGCACTGCCTTGTACGCCTGGGCCTTTGCCCGTCACCATGACGGCGACTTCATCCTGCGCATCGAGGACACAGATCTTGAGCGCTCCACGCCGGCCGCCGTGCGAGCCATTCTCGATGGCATGGCCTGGCTGGATCTCACGCACGATGAAGGGCCGTTCTATCAGACGCAGCGTATGGATCGCTATCGTGAGGTCATTGCGCAGATGCTGCAGGACGGCTCGGCCTACCGCTGCTACTGCACGCGGGAGGAGCTCGATGCGATGCGGGCTGCCCAGGAGGCCAGCGGCGCCAGCCCGCGTTATGACGGTCGCTGGCGTCCCGAACCGGGCAAGACCTTGCCCCCGGTGCCAGTCGATGTGCCACCAGTGATTCGGTTTCGCAATCCGATTGGCGGCTCGGTGGTCTGGAACGATCTGGTCAAGGGGCCAATCGAAGTGTCTAACGACGAGCTCGATGATCTGATCATCGCACGCTCAGACGGCACGCCTACGTACAATTTCTGCGTCGTTGTTGACGACTGGGAAATGCAGATTACGCATGTCATCCGCGGTGATGACCATGTGAACAACACGCCACGACAGATCAACATCCTGAAGGCGCTTGGAGCACAACTGCCAGAGTACGGCCATGTACCGATGATTCACGGTCCGGACGGTCAGAAGCTGTCCAAGCGTCATGGCGCAGTCTCAGTCATGCAGTACGACGAAGACGGCTACCTGCCCGAGGCCGTGATCAACTATCTGGCCCGCCTGGGCTGGAGCCATGGCGATGACGAGGTCTTCTCACGTGAGCAGTTGGTGCAGTGGTTCGACTGTGCTCACATCAGCCGGTCACCAGCGCGTTTTGATTTCGCCAAACTCACCTGGCTGAACAATCTGTATCTGAAGGCGATGCCCGACGATCGCATTGCCGCACTGGTTGCTCCACGCCTGGCCGCGCGGGGAACGGCGCTTGGGGCGCCCGAAGCCGTTGCGATGGATCTGTCTGCAATCTGCGGTCTGGTCAAGGATCGTGCCGGTACGCTCAATGAGATCGCTGACCTGGCCATGATGTTCTATGCGCCGCCTCACCCCAGTGCTGAGCAACTGGCCGAAGTCATCAAACCGGAAGCGCGTCCTGCGCTGCGCGCATTCGCAGATGCCTGCGAGCGCATCGACTGGACCCGCGAGGCGATTGCGACGGCAGTCAAGCAGGTGATTACCGAGCATCAGATGAAGATGCCGCAGTTTGCGATCCCGGCGCGGCTGCTGGTGTTCGGGCGTACGCAGACGCCGGCGCTTGATGCTGTGCTGGCATTGATGCCGCGGGAGCTTGTGATCCATCGACTGGCGCAGGGGCTGGCTCATGCACTCTGAGCAGGCCTACCGGGCGCTTGGACCCGCGGCTGCAGGGATGTCCATCTGACTGATTTTTTGCGAGCAAATAACCG
>JAURMJ010000115.1 GCA_030830765.1 Quisquiliibacterium sp. | reverse complement strand
TTCACCGGCGATCGGCGCTGGAAGGTTTTTTCTCTGCTGTTCGCCGTGTTTTTTCTGGCCGCCGCGGCCGGTCTGACTGTCATGAGTCAGGCTGCGGGCATCATCCAGGCCTACGGTGGTAAGACGGCCCTGGCGCTGGGGGCAACCACACTGATCACCGGTGCAATTGCGATGGCGCGGATTGGCGGTGGCTGGTTGTCAGACCGCTTCTCGGTTCCGGCGGTGGCCACTGGAGCGCATGTCTGGTCGCTGGCTGGTGCTCTGATGCTGTCTCTGCTGCCTGGACCGCTGATTGCCGTACCGGCCTTGGCGATGATCGGGATGGGCTATGGCCTGATCTCCGGACTCACAGCGGCAGCGATCGGGCAGTACTGGAATCGCAATGACTTCGGGCGTGTGGCTGGCCAGCTGTACATCGCGTGGTGCGTTGCCGCTGTGACCCTGCCTGTCCTGGCCGGCTGGATCTTTGATCAGACAAAGTCTTACACGACAGCCGTCATGATCGCGGCGGCAGGCAATGTGCTGGGCGCTTTGCTCGCCCGACAATTGCCAGATGCAAAGCAGGGAAGCGCATGACGCAATTCAAGGCAGTGATCTGGGACTTTGGCGGCGTGATTTCCTCGAGCCCCTTCGAGGCTTTCTCGCGTTTCGAGATCGAGCGAGGGCTGCCGGCCGGTTTTCTGCGCTCGGTCAATGCGCGTAACCCTGATGACAACGCCTGGGCCCGGCTTGAGCGCAGTGAATGCAACGCGACGCAATTCAATGCGTTGTTTGAGGCCGAGAGCGCTGCACTGGGGCATCCAGTGCCGGGCGCTCTGGTACTGGCGCTGCTCGACGGAGAGATACGACCTGCGATGGTGGCCGCCTTGCATGCAATCCGGTCACGCATGAAGATTGGTTGCATCACCAACAATTTTTCTGCTGACGCGCGAGGCGGTCCGCGGCTGACCGACAAGCCACAGATCATGGCGCTCTTTCATCATGTGATCGAAAGCGCGAAGGCCGGTGTGCGCAAGCCCGACCCGCGCATCTACCTGATGATGACCGAGGCGCTCGAGGTGGTGCCCGAGCAATGCATTTACCTGGATGATCTCGGCATCAACCTGAAGCCAGCCCGCGCGCTGGGCATGCAGACGATCAAGGTGCAGGAGCCTGCACCCGCGCTGGCGCAACTCGAGTCGTTGCTCGGTTTCCGGCTTGACGCCTGAGGTCGATACCAAGAGCCGTGTCCCGAAAAACGAGCTGTCACCAGTGGGCACGGCGGAGAGTGGAAGCTGCAAAAAAGTGGTCAGAGAAGGACAAGTCCGAAAAGGCTGATTCGCAAACACCCATCGAGGAGAAAGCTCATGCTGTTCGACGTTCGCACCTATACCTGCAAACCCGGTTTCATTGCGCGCCACCTGGCGCTGTACAAGGAGAAAGGCCTGGCACCGCAAAGCCGGATCCTTGGCCAGCCCTTTGCCTTCATGACCACTGAAACGGGTGATGTCAATCAGTACGTCCATATCTGGCTCTATCAGGATGCGGCCGATCGTGAACGCCGACGTACCGCGCTGTGGGCTGACGCGGAATGGCTTGCCTATGTGGCCGAGAGCGGCAAGTTGGGTGCTCTTGAAAAACAGGAGAACCGGCTGATGAAGCCAACCGATTTTTGCCTGCCGACGCGCTGATCGGGGCAGTCCGATGAAACCGAATGCGATCAAGGCACAGGTGCTCGCCGGCGAGCTTGTTCCCGGCGCGATGATCTTCGAATTCTTTTCGCCGGGCATGTCCGCGATCCTGGCCAATGCCGGCTGCCGCTATGTGATCTACGACATGGAGCACACCGGGCTGGGATTTGAAACGCTTAAGTGGCTGTTCTCCTCATGCCGTGGGCTGCCGATCGAACCGATGGTTCGTGTCCCGCGCGGTGAGTACCATTTCCTGGCCAGGGCGCTCGACATTGGTGCGCGCGGTGTCATGATCCCGATGGTCGAGACGGCTGAACAGGCACGAGAGATCGCGGAGCATTGTCGGTATCCGTCGGTCGGCAGGCGCGGCGCTGCCTTCGGGTTTGCGCATGATGACTATGCCGCCGGTGCGGTCTCGGAAAAGCTTGCCACGGGTAATGAACGCACGATGGTGATTGCCCAGATCGAGACCGAACGCGGACTGCAGAACCTGGAGGCGATCGCCGCTGTCGATGGCATCGATGTGCTGTGGCTTGGGCATTTCGATCTGTCGAATTTCATCGGCATCCCGGGTCAGTTCGATGACCCGCGGTTCGATGCCGCAATGCGGGACATTGCCCGCGTGGCCCGCAGCCATGGCAAGGCGGCCGGGTTCATGGCCAGCGATGGAAGCTGGATCGAACGGGCTCGCAATGCGGGTTACACGATGATCGCTGCCGGGACCGACATGGGCCTGCTTGGCTCTGCAATGCAATCGATGGTTCAGAAAATCAGCACTGCCAAGGAGGCGTCATGAGTGGCGAAAAGTTTCTGGTCGGTCTGACCCGGGATCTGCTGACTCCGGGAGGTGAACCCAGCTTTGGTGCCGCCGCCCTCGACGTACTGGC
>JAURMJ010000012.1 GCA_030830765.1 Quisquiliibacterium sp. | reverse complement strand
ATGTTCCGGACGCGTCTTTGTTGCTGGTTGGGCAAGAAGGCTCAATCGTGTCTGCGCTTGGCGCCGCTGCGAAGCAGTTCGGCGACAGGATCGAGGTGCGGGCAGCGAGTCAGGTCGTCACAATGGACGATCAACCGAGCGTTGCGCTTCGTTCCAAGAAACAATCGTCGATGCGAATTGCCATTGAGGCGGTGAAGGCCGGCGATGCGCAAGCCTGTGTCAGTGCCGGTAACACCGGTGCATTGATGGCGATCGCCCGATTTGTGCTGCGGATGCTTGACGGCATCGAACGTCCTGCAATTGCTGCGCCAATGCCGAATGTAAAGGGGCGCATCACGACGGTGCTCGACCTGGGTGCGAACGTAGATTGCGAACCTGAGCACTATCTTCAGTTTGCCATCATGGGAGCTGCGCTGGTCAGCGCGTTGGAAGGCCGGGAGCGTCCCTCTGTTGGACTGCTGAATATCGGCGAAGAGGCCATCAAGGGAAACGATATCGTCAAGCAGGCCGGTGATCTTCTTCGGGCCAGCAGCCTGAATTTCCACGGTAACGTTGAGGGCAACGATATTTTTGAAGGCACTACCGATGTCGTGGTCTGTGATGGCTTTGTCGGCAATGTATCCCTGAAGACCTCAGAGGGTCTGGCGAGAATGCTGGCCGGTTTCATCCGAGAGGAATTCTCCCGTAACCTGTTCACGAAGGTCGTTGCGCTGATCGCAATGCCCGTGTTGTCACGCCTGAAGCGCCGCGTTGACCATCGCCGTTACAACGGAGCCAGCCTTGTCGGTTTGCGGGGCGTCGTGATTAAAAGTCATGGCTCTGCGGACGCGTTTGCTTTCGAATTCGCCCTGCGGCGAGCCTACGATGCCGTGAACAACGGCCTTCTTGAGCGTATTGCCCAGACCTTGCCGCAAGTTACGGCAAAAGCCCATGGGCAGCCGCCGCTGGCCTGAACCGTAGATCTACCAGTCATGACCATTGAGCGATATTCAAGGATTATCGGCACCGGCAGTGCCTTTCCGGAACGCCTTGTCAGCAACGAACAACTTGTTCAGGAACTGGCTGGGCGGGGAATCGAGACCTCCGACGACTGGATTGTCGAGCGGACGGGAATTCGCCAGCGTTATCTGGCCGAGCCAGAGGTGTCCAGCAGCATGCTTGGCGCCCGCGCTGCCCGCAATGCACTGGAGGCCGCCGGCATCGAAGCCGCGTCGATCGACCTGATCATTGTGGCAACGTCCACCCCGGATTATGTCTTTCCGAGCACGGCTTGCCTGGTTCAGAAAGCACTCGGGATCACGGGTGGCGCAGCCTTTGACGTTCAGGCCGTCTGCAGCGGATTTGTCTATGCGATGACTGCTGCCGATTCGATGATTCGCTCCGGCGTTGCAAGCCGCGCACTGGTGATCGGTGCTGAGGTCTTTTCTCGTATTCTCGACTGGAATGATCGGGGCACTTGCGTGCTCTTTGGCGACGGTGCTGGGGCCGTGGTGCTGCAGGCGGCTGATGCCCCCGGCATTCTTGCCTGCAGGTTGCATGCCGACGGCAGTCAGGAACACATCCTGCGAACCGCTGGCAATGTTGCCGGAGGCGCTGTGCAAGGTCATCCGTTCCTGACGATGGATGGTCAGGCTGTCTTCAAGCTCGCGGTTTCTGCTCTTGACGCGGTGGGCCGGGAGACTGTTGCCGCGGCTGGGCTCACACTTGATGACGTGGATTGGTTGATCCCTCATCAGGCTAACGTTCGTATTCTTCAAGCAACTGCCAGGCGCATGGGGATCGGTGCAGACCGGGTGATTTCCACGGTCAGCCAACACGCGAATACCTCTGCAGCCTCGGTACCCCTGGCTCTGGATCTGGCAGTTCGAGACGGCCGGGTCAAGCCTGGCCAACGCATTCTGATGGAAGGTGTTGGGGGCGGATTCACCTGGGGCGCGGTCCTCGCGCAAATGTAATTTTCTGGCGCCCACGAAGCAGCGCCAGCGACAGGGTCACAAGACAGGAGGGTGTTTTCCAGATGAGTCTGGCATTCGTTTTTCCGGGACAAGGGGCGCAATCGGTCGGCATGCTCGACGCGTTTGCGGACAGTGCCGCCGTGCAGGCTGTGCTTGGCGAAGCCGATGCAGCCCTCGGGGAACCGCTTTCAGCATTGATTGCGAAGGGCCCGGCCGAGACACTGGGGCTCACAGTCAACACACAGCCCGCCATGCTGGTGGCTTCCTATGCCTGTTACGCTGCCTGGCGCGCGGCCGGTGGGCCGGAACCTGCCGCAGTGGCTGGACACAGCCTCGGCGAATACTCGGCCCTGACTGTTGCCGGCAGTTTTTCATTGTCGACAGCCGTGCCTCTGGTTCGTACGCGGGCGCAGGCCATGCAGGAGGCTGTACCGGTTGGCATGGGCTCGATGGCTGCAATTCTTGGTCTTGACGATGCGACGGTTGCGCAGGCCTGCGCGCGGGCACGCGAGGCAATGCCCGGAGAGGTGGTCGATCCGGCCAATTTCAATGCACCCGCCCAGGTTGTAATCGCCGGACATAAATCGGCAGTCGAGCGCGCCTGTGTCGAGGCCAAGGCACTTGGCGCCAAGCGCGCATTGCCATTGGCGGTTTCGGCTCCGTTCCATTCGCCGTTGCTCAAGCCAGCAGGTGATCGTCTGGCGATTGCGCTGGCTGGAATCCAGGTGGCCACGCCCCGGATCCCGGTTGTCAACAACGTTGATGTTGCAGTCGAAACCGATCCGTCCCGCATCGTCGATGCACTGGTTCGGCAGGCCTACGGGCCGGTTCGCTGGGTCGAAGTGGTGCAAAAGCTCAGGTCGATGGGGGTTACTCATCTGATTGAATTTGGTCCTGGCAAGGTTCTGTCTGGTCTCACCGGTCGCATTGACAAGGAACTGAAGTCCAGCGCTGTCTATGATCCGGCCACCCTTGAGGCGGCCTTGGCGGAGGTCAACTGATGAATGACTCATTGAATGGCCAGATCGCGCTGGTAACCGGCGCGAGCCGCGGGATCGGCCATGCCATTGCAATGCAGCTTGGTGCACAAGGTGCAACCGTGATTGGCACGGCGACGTCACAGGCGGGTGCTGATGCGATTTCCCAAGGGTTCTCGGAAGGGGCGGTCAAAGGCCGAGGACAGGTCCTTGAAGTGGGCGATGCAGCAGCCTGCGAGGCGCTTGTCGATTCAATCATCAAGGAATTTGGGTCCTTGTCCGTGCTTGTGAATAATGCCGGTATCACGCGCGACAATCTCGCCATGCGCATGAAGGACGACGAATGGGCTGCTGTTATTGAGACGAACCTGACCGCAGTCTTTCGCCTGTCTAAACTTGTGATGCGCCCGATGATGAAGGCTCGCTTCGGTCGCATCATCAACGTCACATCGGTGGTTGGCTCGAGCGGCAACGCCGGACAAGCCAATTACGCAGCGGCGAAAGCTGGCGTTGCAGGCATGAGCCGCGCGCTGGCCCGCGAGTTGGGAAGTCGCAACATCACGGTGAACTGCGTAGCGCCCGGTTTCATCGACACTGACATGACCCGTGCGCTGTCGCAGGAGCAGACGTCGGCTCTGGTCCAGGGGATCCCGTTGGCGCGCTTCGGTCAGCCTGAGGATGTTGCTTCGGCGGTCGCTTATCTGGCGTCGCCGCAGGCTGGGTACATCACCGGGGTCACGCTGCATGTCAATGGTGGGATGTACATGGAATGAGTAACCACGCTTCTTCGATCAATCAAGTCGAGCGAATCGGCTAGGCTAAGCGACTTGTATTCGATGGGACCGTGCAACTGCTAAAATCCGGCCGCCGGCCTGAATGCGGACTATGACGCCTTGCGTAAAGTCCGCGCAACTGCCCAAATAGAACTGAACAAATTTCAAAAACGGGTTCCTTCAATCAAACCGGGACCCAATCCGAGGAGTCGAGCAAATGGAAAACATCGAACAACGCGTGCGCAAAATCGTTGCTGAGCAACTGGGCGTCAACGAGGCGGACATTAAGAACGAATCTTCTTTCGTCGACGATCTGGGTGCCGACTCGCTTGACACGGTGGAGCTCGTGATGGCGCTCGAAGACGCGTTCGAAACCGAGATCCCTGACGAAGAAGCTGAAAAGATCACTACGGTCCAGCAGGCTATCGATTACGTCCAGTCCCACAGCAAGAGCTGATTCAATCCCCGGTTGTCCAAGGAGTTCACTGTGAGCCGTCGCCGTGTCGTAGTTACCGGTCTGGGAGCCGTCTCCCCGGTCGGCAATGATGTCTCGACCACCTGGCAAAACATCGTCGCTGGCAAATCCGGAATCGACAGGATCAGCCGCTTCGATGCGAGCGCCTTCACGTCGCAGATTGCCGGCGAGGTTCGTGGGTTTTCAATTGACGAATACCTGCCTGCCAAGGAAGCTCGACATTTCGATACCTTTATCCACTATGGACTGGCTGCCGGTGTGCAGGCTATCCGGGATAGCGGTATCGAGATCACCGATCAAAATCGCACTCAGATCGGCGTGATGATCGGGTCCGGGATTGGTGGGCTTCCGTTGATCGAGGACAACCATTCCGAATACCTGAATCGTGGTCCGCGCAGGATTTCGCCATTCTTTGTCCCGGGGTCGATCATCAATATGATCTCCGGGCAGCTCTCAATCATGTTTGGTCTGCAAGGGCCAAACCTGGCAATCGTCACAGCCTGCACGACGGGCTTGCACAGTATTGGTCAGTCGGCGCGCATGATTGAATATGGCGATGCTGATCTGATGGTTGCCGGAGGGGCAGAATCCACGGTGTCGCCGCTTGGGGTCGGTGGATTCTGTGCTGCCCGAGCCATGTCCACGCGCAACGATGATCCTGCAACCGCAAGCCGTCCCTGGGATAAAGACCGCGACGGGTTTGTCCTGGGCGAGGGCGCTGGCGTTCTCGTGCTGGAGGAGTACGAGCATGCCAAGCGTCGCGGAGCGAGAATCTATGCCGAAATTTCCGGTTTTGGCATGAGCGCTGATGCCAATCACATCACCGCGCCAAATACCGACGGGCCTCGTCGATGCATGCAAGCGGCCATGCGTAACGCGGGGATCAATGCCGAGCAGATCAGCTATTTGAATGCCCACGGGACGTCCACACCGCTTGGGGACAAGAACGAAACGGATGCAATCAAGCTCGCTCTGGGCGATGCTGCCCGAAAGCTCGTTGTCAATTCGACCAAGTCGATGACTGGCCACCTGTTGGGTGGGGCCGGTGGTCTTGAAAGTCTGCTGACCGTGTTGGCAGTCCATCATCAGGTTTCTCCGCCAACCATCAATATCTTCAATCAGGATCCTGAATGCGATCTTGATTACTGTGCCAATGAGGCTCGCCAGATGAAGATTGATGTTGCAATGAAGAACTCATTCGGATTCGGTGGCACAAACGGTACCCTGGTAATCAGCCGGGTCTGAGCGTTCGCTGGATCTCGTGATACGGATCGCTGAAGATTGATCGGAGATTGCAGGCGGACAGCTGGATTGCCTGCGCAGTGGACTGATCTGAGGCCACTGTCACGCTGCTCGAATCAACTACTTAGCGCTTGCCGTTCTTCTCGTTTTCGATTCATGGGGCCCTGAAAAACGATGGCCTTTGAGTTCCAACTGGAAGTCCGCCCATCTCGGAGTCTGGCGATCTTTATCGGCCTGATTCATGCGCTCGTGCCGTTGGCCTTGGTGCAGCTCTGGTCTGTGGCATCGCAATCCTTCGATTTGATCGCGTTTTTGTTGATCGTCGTGGCGAGTCTTGGTCTGACACTGTGGTCGTTTCGCAGGCTGCAGCATGTCCAGCCCGCGGGACGACTCTGGGTGGCGCATGACGGTCATGCCAGCTGGGTCAGGGGGCCGAACCTGACCGGGTTCTCGCCCGGCTCAGGAGCAGTTGACATGAAGAGCATCGCTGGCAGGTGGCTTTTGCCAAGCGTGCAGCGGTTTCAACCACTTGTCTGGTGCCGAATTGGCCCCATGATCTGGATTGATGGCCGTTGTTCGGGAGTCCGCCTGCGTCTGCTGTTAGGGCGTGACAGTTATTCCGACGACCATTGGCGGGCCTTGAATTCCTGGTTGACCTGGCTGCAGCGTGCGCCGCATCGGCTCGATGTGATCAAACCCCCAGTCGAAAGGACGGGATAGATGAAGAAAGTCTTGAATCTGTTGCTGGTTGTGCTTGCCCTGACCGGGATGGTCCCGGGGTTGATGCTCGCGAGCGCGCAGGCACAGACCCTGGTGAGCGGGTTGCCGGATTTTGCTGATCTGGTCGAACGCGTTGGTCCGGCCGTTGTCAATATTCGGACGACTGAGCGTTCCAAAGGTCCGTCGGCCAATGGCTATCCGCAGATGCCGGAAGGAATGGATGAAAATGATCCGTTCTATGAGTTTTTCAGGCGGTTTTTCCCACCTCGTCAGTCGCCGGGGCCCGAGCGTGGTGGCCCTGAGCGCGGGGGACGCGGAGAGGAGGTCCCTCGCGGCGTCGGGTCCGGGTTCTTCATTTCTGATGACGGTTTTCTGCTGACCAATCACCATGTGGTCGATGGGGCAGACGAGATCTATGTCACCTTGACCGACAAGCGCGAGTTCAAGGGCAAGTTGATTGGGTCGGACAAGCGCACCGATGTTGCCCTGGTCAAGATTGAAGCGGGCAGCTTGCCCAAGCTGTCGATCGGTAGTTCGTCCAGCATCCGCGTTGGGGAGTGGGTCGTCGCGATCGGGTCGCCCTTCGGGCTCGACAATACCGTGACCGCAGGCATCGTCTCTGCCAAAGGGCGTGAGACCGGAGAATATCTGCCGTTCATCCAGACGGATGTCGCGGTCAACCCGGGTAATTCGGGTGGGCCGCTGCTGAATCTGCGGGGTGAGGTCGTTGGAATCAATTCGCAGATCTATAGCCGCACAGGCGGATTCATGGGTATTTCCTTTGCGATCCCAATCGATGAAGCGATGCGGGTCGCGGATCAGTTGAAATCGAGTGGCCGCGTCGTGCGAGGCCGTATTGGCGTCGGGATCGCGGACGTGACCAAGGAAGTGGCTGAGGCGCTGGGTCTGAAGCCCGCGCGTGGGGCGCTGATTCGCAGCATCGAAGCAGGAGGACCGGCTGAACGGGCAGGGATTGAAGTGGGGGACATCATTCTCGAGTTCAATGGTCGACCGATCAACAAGGTCAGCGATTTGCCGCGTCTGGTCGGGTCCACCCGCCCGGGAACTGAGGCGCCCTTGCGTGTCTGGCGTAAAGGAGAAACCCGCAAGCTGCAGGTCACTGTTGCGGAAATGAAGGCCGATCGTGGGTCTGGCGATGGGGCACGCAAAGGCAAGGACAAACCGGCGCCGGCGCCCGTTGCCAATGCTCTGGGACTCGTGGTCTCGGATCTGAATGCTGAGCGCAAGTCGAAACTACGCATCCGCAGTGGGGTTCTGGTTGAAACTGCTGAGGGCGCAGCGGCACGGGCAGGGCTGCGCGCCGGCGATGTGCTGCTTTCTCTGGATAACCAGGACATCGTCAGCGCTGAGCAGTTCAACGATTTAGTCGCCAAGCTGGATCAAAGCAAGACCCATGTCGTGCTTGTTCGACGCGGTGATAGTGCGGGTTTTGTGCCGATCCGCCCGGTTCAGCCGGCGCGTTAGGCGTTCAAACGCGGGCATCCGCTCCCGGCGGATGCCCCCGATCCGGTAGAATTGCGGACCTGAGGCGCATTTGGCGCCTCTTTTCATAGTGCGTGCCATTAGCGCCGCCCGATATGCAGAATATTCGCAACTTTTCGATCATTGCCCACATTGACCATGGCAAGTCCACGCTTGCCGACCGGCTGATTCATCGCTGCGGCGGACTGTCCGACCGAGAGATGGAATCTCAGGTTCTTGACTCGATGGATCTTGAGCGTGAGCGCGGCATCACGATCAAGGCCCAGACGGCTTCGCTGTCCTACACCGCGAAAGACGGTCAGGTCTATTCTCTGAACCTGATTGATACACCGGGGCACGTCGACTTTTCCTATGAGGTCAGTCGTTCGCTGTCAGCCTGCGAGGGCGCTTTGCTGGTTGTCGATGCGACACAGGGCGTCGAGGCGCAGACGGTTGCCAACTGTTACACGGCGATCGATCTGGGGGTTGAGGTGGTTCCGGTGCTCAACAAGATGGATCTGCCATCGGCTGATCCGGACGGCGCAGCCCAGGAAGTCGAGGATGTGATCGGTATTGATGCCACCGACGCAATCCGCGCGAGCGCCAAGACCGGCATGGGGATTGACGACATTCTGGAGGCAGTCATTGCCAGGATTCCGCCCCCCAAGGGCGATCCTGATGCGCCGCTGCAGGCACTGATCATTGACTCCTGGTTTGACAATTACGTTGGGGTCGTGATGCTGGTACGGGTCATCAATGGCACGCTCAAGCCACGTGACCGGATCCGTCTGATGGCGACCAACACGACCTACGGCTGCGAACATGTGGGTGCTTTTACGCCAAAGTCGACGCCGCGTGAAAAGCTTTCCGCGGGTGATGTCGGATTTGTGATCGCCGGGATCAAGGAATTGAAGTCAGCCAAGGTTGGCGACACGATCACGCTGGTCAATCCGTCGGCTCAGGAACCGCTGCCGGGGTTCAAGGAAATCAAACCATCGGTGTTTGCCGGTTTGTACCCGGTCGAGGCTAATCAATACGATTCGATGCGAGATGCACTAGAAAAGTTGCAGCTCAACGATGCATCGCTGCAGTTCGAGCCTGAAGTATCGCAGGCGCTTGGCTTTGGCTTTCGTTGCGGATTTCTCGGGTTGCTGCACATGGACATTGTCCAGGAGCGGTTGGAACGCGAATTCGACATGGATCTGATCACGACCGCACCCACGGTTGTGTATGAAATTCTGATGCGGGACGGCACCGTCTTTCAGGTCGAGAATCCGGCCAAGATGCCCGAACCGAGCAAGATGGAAGAGATCCGCGAGCCCATCGTCGATGTGACGATCTTTGTTCCGCAGGAATATGTCGGCAACGTGATCACACTATGCACGAGCAAGCGAGGCGTGCAGACCAATCTGTCGTATCACGGCAAGCAGGTGCACCTGCGCTACGACCTGCCGATGAACGAGAT